>WGEM01000031.1 GCA_015492755.1 Gemmatimonadota bacterium
GCCCCGACGCCACCGTTCCGTCGGCGGGCACCTCCTCCCCCTGCGCCACCACCACGCGGTCACCGGCCTCGAGGTCGCCGGACGGCACCTCCTCGATGGCGCCCGTCTCGGAAACCAGCCTCCGGGCCCGGGGCGGCACGTGGGCTGCCAGCGCCAGCGCGGCGTCCGACGCCCGCCGCCGCCCCCTCGACTCCATGAGTCGCCCTGCCAGGAGGAGCGCCACCAGCATCGTGAGGGAGTCCAGATACGTCTCGGCGCCCACCAGCGTCCCCACCAATCCCTGTGCGTACAGCACCGCCACCGCCAGCGCGATGGGCACGTCCATGTGGAGCACGCGCTGCCGGAGTCCCGCCCATGCACCGGCGAAGAAGGGCTCCGCCGCCCAGAGCGCCACCGGCGTGGCCAGCACCAGGGAGACCCAGCGGAAGAGCGCCTCGAAGCGAGGCTCCATCCCGTCGACCCAGCCCAGGTAGATGGCCGCCGAGAGCATCATCACGTTGAGCGCGGCGAAGGAGGCCACGCCTAGACGCACCATGAGATCCCGGTCCGGGGCCGCCTCCCCCGCCAGCGGCCGGGGACGGTAGCCCAGCGCGGCGATGCGGCCTGCCAGCTCCGGAAGCGAGACGCGCTCCGGGTCGAAGTGCAGCATCGCGCGCCCCGTGGCGTACGACACGGTGGCCGCCGCCACACCCTCGGTGCGCTCCAGCACGCGCTCGGTGACCCACACGCACGACGCGCAGCGGAGCCCGTCCACCCAGAGGCGGGCGCAGGCCAGCCCCGAGTCCGGGTCCACCTCCACCGGCAGGGCGTCCCAGGCGCCCTCCAGCGGCTCCGGCCGCGGCGCCGGCGCCTCGCGCTCGACGTAGTAGCGCTCCAGGCCGGCACCCCGGATGATGGCGGCGGCCATCTCGCAGCCGGCGCAGAAGTACGCCGGCTCCGGCCCCTCCACCGGCGCGTGACAGTGGGGGCAGAACGCCGACAACACTACCGTTCGCCCTCCACGTAGCTCTGTGCGATCTCGTCCTGACCGCGAACAGCGATGACGATGAAGGTGACGTTCACGGCGATGACGATGAGGAGCGCGATGGCGATCCCCAGCGGCCAGACGTGGTCTCGGGTCAGCGTGAGCGTCCGCCGGGGCGGCCCCTCGTATCCCGACTCGGAGTCCATCATGATCCTTCCTTTCCGGTTCCGGTCCGGGCGGGCGTCTTGAAGGTGGTGGGAAGCAGCAGCTCACCCACCGGCGACGAGACGCGCACGCGGAGCGGCACCGTCCGGGGCAGCACGTCGGATACCGGGACTCGGACCACCAGCGGCACCGTGCGGCTCTCCTCGCTGGCCAGCGTGATGGGCTGCGCCAGGACCTCCGCACCCTCCAGCCCCTCCACCTCCACCGAGAAGGGGACGGGCTCCGGCGTGGGCGCCTTGTTGGTGACCTTGAGCAGGTAGGTGTTTCGCACCATCCCGTCGGCGTCCACGGTGAAGAGCGTGCCCGGCGCCCGGTTCACCGACGCCTCGAAGGGCACCCTCGACGCCATGAGCGCACCGGCCGCCACCACCAGCGCCGCCATGAGTCCCGCGTAGGCCACGGTCCGCGGGCGCACGATCCGCCTCCGCCGGCCGTTGTCCTCCGCGATGGAGCTGTAGCGCACCAGCGTGGGGTGCCCGAAACGGCTCATGACGCTCTCGCAGGCGTCGATGCAGCGGGCGCACTGGATGCACTCCAGCTGGAAGCCGTCCCGGATGTCGATGCCCTGCGGGCACACCACGACGCACTTTCGGCAGTCGATGCACCCGCCCTCGGGCCCGCGGTGCCGGTCCCGCGGCTCGCCCCGTTTCGCGTCGTACGAAATGAGGAGGGTCTCGTCGTCGGTGAGGGCGCTCTGGAAGCGGGCGTAGGGGCAGAGGTAGATGCAGAACTGCTCTCGGAACCAGGTGAAGTCGACGTACCAGAGCGCCGCGATGATGGCCACGAAGGTGTAGTTCACAACGCCGGCCTGCCCCGTCCAGAGGAGCCGCGCCGGTGCGAAGAGGCTCATGAACGCCATCCCCAGCAGCACGCTCACCCCGGCGAAGAGCGACCACTTGGCGAGTTTCCTCGCCGCCTTGTCCAGCGTCCACGGGGCGGCGTCGAGACGCCTGCGCCGGGTGCGGTCGCCCTCGATCCAGAGCTCGATGGGACGGATCCACGTCTCCAGGAAGACGGTCTGGGGGCAGGCATAGCCGCACCACACCCGGCCGAAGATCGCGGTGAAGAAGAAGAGACTGAACGCCAGGAAGAAGAGGAGGAGCGCCAGGAAGATGGTGTCCGTGGGCGTGAAGATCTGCCCGAAGAGGTAGACGTGCCGGGCCGGGAGGTCCACCAGCACCAGCGGATGGCCGTTCATGGTGATCCACGGCGCTGCGAAGAGCACCAGGTGCAGCGCGAAGAAGGTCCACCGCCGCAGCCTCATGAACCGGCCATCGATGGACTGCGGATAGACCCACTCACGCGTCCCGGTCATCCCGGGGAGCATGGGAAGCTGAATGCGGCTGCTCATGGGTGTGGTCTCCGGCCCGGCGCAGGCGTCAGCCTCCGCCCAGGATCTCCTGGATGGGTCGCCCGGTGGCTTCGCTGTGCTTCTTGATGACGTACGCGGCCACCTGATTGATCTCCTCCGGACTCAGCACCGTCTTCCACGGGACCATCCCCTTCTCCGGCACGCCGTTCGTAATCGTGCGCACAATATCCGCGGCAGTGCCGCCGTGGATCCACTCCTGATCGAGGAACGACGGGCCGATGCCTCCCGACAGGTCCGCGCCGTGGCAGGCGAAGCACTGCGTCTGGTAGATCCGCTCGCCGGCGGCCACCGCCTCGTCGGTGATCTCCAGCGCCGGCGCTCCGGTCACCGCACCCGCGCCGGCCTCGGCCTGCGCGGGCCAGCGGGCCTCCGCAGCCGCCATCTCCCGGGCGAGGTCAGCTTCGAAGGAGCGGTCGGCGATGAAGTGGTAGTGGATGCTGTACCCGATGGCCCACACGATGGTGAGCCAGAAGAGCCCCACCCACCAGTCGGGTAGCGGGTTGTCGTATTCGTCGATGCCGTCGGCCTCGTCGGCGTGGCCGAGCAGCTCGTTGGTGTCCTTACTCAACGCTCACCTCCTCCGAGGGGGGCAAGGGTTCGTCGTCCAGGGGCATACGCCCGGCTTCCTCAAAGCGCGCCCGGTGCGCCGGCGCGTAGGCGTACCAGAGCCAGAAGAGGAACGTGGCCAGGAACACGGCGGTCATGACACCGAGGATCCAGCCGCCCTGAACCGCGCCGGCGGCTTCGCGGATGAGCGGGTTCACGAGCCACCTCCCGCCGCCTGCGCCGCGCCGTCCTCGTCGCCGGACGTGGCGCCGGCCCGCTCCGCAAGATGGCGCTTCCCGTCCACGCCCAGCCGCTGCAGGTAGGCGATCATGGCCACGATCTCGTCGTCCCACTCCGCCTCGATCCCCGCCTGCGCCAGACGCGCCACGATCTCCTGCCCCTGGCCGCGGAGCGACGCCTCCACCGTCTCCGCCGTGATCTCACCGGCGTAGGGCGTGCCCAGCTTCTGGAGCGCCCGAACCGACTTCGCCACGTCG
Source organism: Gemmatimonadota bacterium (assembly GCA_015492755.1). GTDB lineage: Bacteria > Gemmatimonadota > Gemmatimonadetes > Longimicrobiales > Gaopeijiaceae > S146-37. The sequence continues at coordinate 3,605 of WGEM01000031.1, forward strand.
GAGGGGTCGATCTTGCGCTCCAGGAGCCACGGGTAGGGAGGCATCACCGAGCCGGGGCTGGTGGCCCGGGGATCCCTCATGTGCTCGTAGTGCCACGCGTCGGGGTACTTCCCGCCCACGCGCTGCAGATCGGGACCCAGGCGGCGCGAGCCCAGAAGGAAGGGGCGGTCGTACTGATACTCCGCCGCCCGCGTCCACTCCCCGTAGCGGAGGATCTCGGAGCGCATGGGCCGGATCATCTGGGAGTGGCAGAGATAGCACCCTTCCCGGATGTAGAGGTCCCGGCCCGCCACCTCCAGCGGCGAGTAGGGCGTCACCCAGCTCGCCCGCTCCCACGAGAGGGAGCCGGCGGTGAACATGGGCACCAGCTCCACGATGGCGCCGATGCTGATGACCACCGTGGTGACCAGCGCGAACACCGCCGCCTTCCCCTCCAGCATCCGCCGGTGAAGGCGGCCGTATGCTTTCCCGGATTCCTTGTGTTCCGTCATCCGATCCTCCTAGTCCGCACCGACGGCCACGGGCGCGGCGGCCATCTGCCGGCCGGGCCCCCGGATCGTCTGCCAGAAGTTGATGGCCATCATCACCGCGCCCACCAGGTACATGGTGCCGCCGATGAGACGCAGCCAGAGGAAGGGGTTCAGCCGCGCCGTGATGTCGAGGAAGATGGGGTTGGCCAGCTGACCGGCGTCGTTGAGCGCACGCCATTGCAGGCCCTCCATGAGCCCGGCGGCCCACATGGCCACCGTGTAGAGGACGATGCCGATGGTGGCCAGCCAGAAGTGGTGCGTGGCCCACGTGGGGTACGCCAGCTCACGCTTCCAGATGTTCTGCACCATCCAGTACATCATGCCGAAGCTCATCATCCCCACCCAGCCCAGCGCACCGGAGTGGACGTGGCCGATGACCCAGTTGGTGTAATGGGCCAGCGCGTTCACCGCCCGGATGGACATCATGGGGCCCTCGAAGGTGCTCATCCCGTAGAAGCTCACCGCCACCACCATGAACTTCAGGATGGGGTCGGTGCGCACCCGGTCCCACGCCCCCTTGAGCGTGAGGAGCCCGTTGAGCATCCCGCCCCACGAGGGGGCGATGAGCATGACGCTGAAGACCATGCCCAGCGTCTGCGCCCAGTCGGGGAGGGCCGAGTAGAGCAGGTGGTGCGGGCCCGCCCAGATGTAGAGGAAGACCAGCGCCCAGAAGTGGATGATGGAGAGCCGGTACGAATACACCGGCCGGTCCGCGGCGCGGGGAAGGTAGTAGTACATGAGCCCCAGGAAGGGCGTCGTGAGGAAGAAGCCCACCGCGTTGTGTCCGTACCACCACTGCACCAGGGCGTCGGTGAGGCCGGCGTAGATGGGGTAGGAGCGGAAGAGCGTCGCCGGGAGCGCCAGCGAGTTCACGATGTGCAGCACCGCGATGGTGATGACGAAGCTCATGTAGAACCAGATGGCCACGTACAGGTGCTGCACCTTCCTGCGGGCGATGGTGCCGAAGAAGTTGATGGCGAACACCACCCAGATGACGGTGATGGCCACGTCGATGGGCCAGATGAGCTCGGCGTACTCCTTCGACTGCGTCATCCCCAGCGGAAGCGTCACGGCCGCCGCCACGATGATGAGCTGCCATCCCCAGAAGTGGATGCGCGAGAGCGTGTCGGAGTACATCCGCGTCTTGAGGAGGCGCTGCATCGAGTGATAGATGCCCGTGAAGCACACATTCCCGGCGAAGGCGAAGATCACCGCGTTGGTGTGTACGGGCCGCAACCTCCCGAAGGTGGTCCACGGCAGGCCCATGTTCGCCGGCCACCAGGCCAGTTGGAGCGCGATGATCACGCCCACCAGCATGCCCACGAGAGCCCACACGACGGTGGCCGTGAAGAACATCTTCACGATGTCCATGTCGTAGGGCTCCGCCGCCCTGTCGACGGTCCGGGCGACGGATGAGGTCGTCTGTTCCATGGCGTCGCGTCTCAGAGATTCACGTGATGGCCGGGCTCACGGGTGCGTCCCCGTGAACGCCGACCGCTCCAGTACCACCCACAAGCCCGAGAGCAGCACCACCCCTGCCAGCGCCTTTCTCGCCCAGGGTCGCTGATGCACCATCCGGCGGGCGCCGAGGCCGAAGGCCGCGAGCGCCGGTGCCGTCCCCAGCCCGAAGGCCGCCATGACGGAGGCGCCCGCCGGCGCCGAGCCCGCCGCCACCGCCAGCCCCAGCGCCGCGTAGACCAGCCCGCAGGGGAGCAGGCCGTTGGCGGCGCCGAAGACGAACCGACCCGCGGCGTCACCCCGGCGCGCGGCCCATGCGGCCGCGCCCTCCAGACCCGGCAGACGCAGCGCAGGCTCGGGCGCCAGACCCGCCAGCGCCGCCGCGAACCACACCACCAGCGCTCCCGACACCGCCGCCACGAGCCAGCTCGGACCGGGGAGCGCGGAGCCAGCACCGCCCGCCAGGGCGCCCAATGCGGCATAGGTGGTGAGCTTTCCTGCGTGCCACGCGCCGTGGTGCGCGGGTCTCGACCCGCACGCCAGAGCGAACGGCCCGCACATCCCCACGCAGTGGGGTGTGCCGACCAGTCCCGCGACGAATGCGGCGGTGAGCGCGTGAATCATGAGCGGAGGGCCTCAGGGCACGACCCGGTGGTCCCGCCGCGGCGGCGCGAGGCGGGAATACGCCGACGCGGCAAACGATTCCGGTTTTCGGCGGATAGTTTCGTCGCGGACGGGCCGGGACGATGTCGGGAGGGCCCCGGGAGTTCCGGTAGGAGTTTTCCCCGCAGGTGCCGGCGGGCGCTATCTTTGAAGGCGATGTCCCGACCCACCTCGTGCCCGTCCTGCAGCGCTCCCCTCGGGGAGGGGAACCGTTTCTGCCCCAACTGCGGGCAGGCGGTGGACGGTGACGCCACCGTCCCCTCGCAGAGTTCCCTGGAGCGCATCACCACCGAGCGCCTGGTGGCGGCCACCGCCGGGGAGTTCGAGATCCTGGGGCGGCTGGGCTACGGCGCCATGGGTTCGGTGTACCTGGCCCGCGACGTCGCCCTCTCGCGGAGGGTGGCCATCAAGGTCATCTCGCCGCACCTCCTGGAAGACGACACGGTGGTGCAGCGCTTCCGACTGGAGGCACAGACCGTGGCGGCGCTCCGCCATCCCCACATCGTGAACGTCCACGGGGTGCGGGAAGTGGGGGACCTCCTCTACTTCGTGATGGACTTCATCGACGGCCCGTCGCTGCGTTCGCTCCTCCGGGCGCACGCGCCGCTCCCCGTGGACGTGGCCCAGGCGCTCCTCTTCCAGATCGGCAGCGCGCTCCACTACGCGCACCGGCGGGGACGCGGCGTCATCCACCGCGACATCAAGCCCGCCAACATCATGGTGGACCGCGAAGGACACGCGGTGGTGATGGACTTCGGCATCTCCCGTATCGGCGAGGTGCGGAGCGGGCTCACGCAGACCGGCGCCACCATCGGCACGCCGGAGTACATGAGCCCCGAACAGTGCATGGACCGGGAGCTCACGGGAGCCTCGGACCAGTACGCGCTGGGCATCGTCGCCTACGAGATGCTCACCGGAACGGTGCCCTTCAAGGGCTCCACCTACGCCGTCATGATGGCGCACGCGTCGGAGCCTCCACCGCCCATCCGGGACCTCCGGCCCGACTGTCCGCCGGAGGTGGAGGCGGCGGTGCTCCGCATGCTCGCCAAGGCGCCGGAGGAGCGCTTCTCCGACGTGGAGGCGGCCATCGCCGCGCTGGGCGGCCGGCCGCTGGGCCCGGGGGATCCCGTCCGTGCCCGCATCATCGAAATGGTGGAGTCGGTGTCCAGCGACGTCACCGCATTGGACGACAGCTCACCCCTCTCGCCGGTGACCTCGGCGACGAAGCGAACGGCCATCGCCATCGTGGGCCTCCCGGACCTGGTGCAGCCCGGAGACACCTTCCGCCTGGACGTGGAGGTGCGTGCCGGCGACGGCTCCGCCAGCCGCCCACCGCAGGTCCAGTGGCACTCCAGCGACCCCGACGTGGCGACGGTGGAGGAGGGTGTGGTGACGGCGCGTCGTCCCGGCACCGCGTCCATCACCGCCACCGTGGGGAGCGCCGCCAGCACCGTGGTGGTGTCGGTGAGCGAGCGCCGGGCGCCGCACGTCCAGGTGAGGCCCGAGACCGTCCGCATGGAGCCCGGAGGCACGCTCCGGCTGGATGCGGCGGTCACGGACAGGGACGGCCGGCCGCGGTCGGTGCCGTGCGTGTGGCGCTCGTCCGATCCCTCGGTGGTGGAGGTGGACCAGACAGGCGCCATCCGCGCCCTGAGGCCGGGCGAGGCGCGCATCCTCGTGGACGCCCAGGGCGCCACGGGCGAAGCCGAGGTGGAGGTGGTTCCCGCCGGGGCGCTGAGGACCGCCCCTCCGGTGCCGCGTCGGACCGACCCTGGCGCCGACACCGTCATGGTACCCGCCGGTGCGCCGCCGGAGCCGGAGCCACGTCGCTCCCGCCGAGGGCTGCTCATCGGGGGGCTGGCGGTGCTGGTGGCGGCGGCGGCGCTGCTGATCCCGGGCCTGAGCCGCGACGGATCCGTGGACGGCGGCGGCGCGGATCCAGGCATCACCGCAGCGTCTCCTGCCGGCGGTGGTGCTGACGAAGCGAGCCTCGCCGACCCCGCCGCCACGGGCCCCGCCGGTGAGGACGCCGGAGAGGAGCCGGTGGAGGACCCGCCCGCGGATGTGGCTGCCGCGGAGTCCGGCGCCGACGCATCGGTGGGCGCCGGAGGCGCGGGAGGACCTCCGTCGGAGCCGCCGCCCTCCCGCTCCACCCGGGCCGAGCCGGAGGCGCCCGAGCCCGCCGCGCCCCGGGTGGCGTCTCTGCGCATCCGCGGCGGCGACAGGGCGCTCCACGTGGGGGACGAGGCGCGGCTGGAGGTGACGGCGTTGAATGCGTCCGGTGCGCCCCTCCCCCTCCCGGATCTCACATGGCGGTCCTCCGACCCGGGGGTGGCCCGGGTCGCCGGCGGCGTCGTCTCCGCCCTCGCGCCGGGTCGCGCGCGGATCACCGCC
>WGEM01000032.1 GCA_015492755.1 Gemmatimonadota bacterium
AACACGGCATCACGCTGCCCAACAGCCCCGGAACCATCGACCCCGATTACCGGGGAGAGCTCCGCGTCATCCTCCAGAACACCGGTCGCGAGACGGTGACGCTGGCGCGCGGTGAGCGCATCGCGCAGCTCGTCTTCGCCAGGTTCGAGACACCCCGCGTGGTGGAGGCGAGCGACCTGAGCGAGACGCATCGGGGGGAAGGGGGGTTCGGCAGCACGGGGCGCGCCTGACGAGGGTGGCATCGTTGGGGGGGGAAACGTATGTTCTCGGGCCCTCCGGGCCCGGCGCGGTGGTCGGTTCGGGAGTGGGAGTCCTTGCACGCAGGGAAGAGTCGAAACTTGTCCGTCTGGAGTGACTGGTTCAGTTCGGGCCGTCTGGTGCCCGTGAACGACATCGCCGTGGATCTCGGCACGGCCAACACCCTCGTGTACGTAAAGGGTGAGGGCATCGTGCTGAATGAGCCGTCGGTGGTGGCGGTGGAGAAGGGATCCCGCCGCATCATGGGCATCGGGCTGGAAGCCAAGAGGATGCTGGGTCGCACGCCGGAAGGGATCGAAGCCATCCGGCCGCTGAAGGACGGCGTCATCGCCGACGTGGACGTCACCGAGATGATGCTTCGACACTTCCTGAAGCAGGTGACGCAGAAGCGGATCTTCCGGATCAAGCCACGGGTGGTGGTGGGTGTCCCTTCGGGGATCACCGAGCTGGAGCGCCGCGCCGTCCGGTCCTCCGCCATGTCGGCGGGCGCCAAGGCCGTCTACATGGTGGACGAGCCCATGGCCGCAGCCATCGGGGTGGGGCTCCCCGTGGAGACCCCCACCGGGAACATGGTCATCGACATCGGCGGGGGGACCACCGAGATCGCGGTCATCGCGCTGTCGGGCATCGTGTCCAACACCTCCATCCGGGTGGGTGGGGACGAGCTGGACGCCGCCATCGTCACCTTCCTGCGCAAGAACTACAACCTCCTCATCGGAGAGCCCACCGCCGAGGCCATCAAGATCCAGATCGGGTCGGCGTTCGATTTCGGGGAGGAGCGGGAGATGGAGGTGAAGGGCCGGGACCTGGTGTCGGGAATCCCCAAGACCGTCACCGTGCATTCGCAGGAGATCCGCGAGTGTATCCAGGAGCCCATCCAGGCCATCGTGGAAGCGGTGCGGCGCGCTCTGGAGATCACCCCCCCCGAGCTCTCGTCGGACATCGTGGATCGAGGGATCGTCATGACCGGCGGCGGCGCGCTCATCCGGGGTCTCGATCGCCTCCTCTCGCACGAAACCAACCTCCCCATCCATGTGGATGAGGAGCCGCTGACCTGTGTCGTGCGCGGCGCCGGCCGCATCCTGGACGACCTGCACAAATACCGAACCGTCCTGGTTCAATAGGGGGCTATGGCGCTGTACGGCCCCGAGCCGGAACGGACTCCCGGTCGCCGGCAGGCGGCGCTAGGGGTGGTGTTCGTCCTGGCGGCACTGGGAATGACCTATCTGCCACCCGCCACCCAGCAGCGGGTGGCGTGGTCACTGCGGGCGACGGTGCTCCGGCCGTTCCTCGCCACTCAGGAGCGCCTGGTGGAGGCCCGCTGGCGCGCGCAGCGCGTGGAGGAGCTCCAGGCCCAACTGGATAGCGCCACCGGGCTGCTGGCGACGCAGGCGGCACTGGCGGACGAGAACCGCACGCTTCGCCAGCTCCTGGAGCTCCGGGAGCGAGCCGGTCCGGCGTTCCGCCCCGCCACGGTGATCCGCCCGGGCACCCCGGGCTCCGAGAGCATGTTCCTGGTGGAGCTGGGGGCCGCCGACGGGGTCCGGCCGGGGGCGCCCGTGGTGACGCGGCACGGGCTGGTAGGCCGGATCCTCGAGGTGCGGGAAGGGGTCAGCGTGGGGATGGACTGGACGCACCCGGACTTCCGCGCCAGCGCCATGCTGGCCGACGGGAGGGCCTTCGGGATCGTGGAGAACGAACGCGGACGATTCCGGGAGGAGGACCGTCTGGTCCTCAACGGCACCGCCTACTTCCAGGAGGTTCGTGAGGGGACGCTGGTCCTCACCAGCGGACTGGGTGGCGTCCTCCCGCGTGGCATTCCCATCGGTGAGATCATGGGGGTACGCGACGCGCAGGGGCGGTGGCGCAAGAGCTACTG
>WGEM01000033.1 GCA_015492755.1 Gemmatimonadota bacterium
CCTGGACGGAGAGGCCCTGGGCGATCTGCACCGGCGCAAGACGGGGGCGCTCATCCGCGCCTCGCTCTCCATGGGGGCGCGGGCGGCGTCGGCTCCCGAGGCGGAGATCCGGGCCATGGAGACGTATGGCGCGGCGGTGGGCCTGGCCTTCCAGATCGCCGACGACGTGCTGGACGCCACCCAGGATGCCGGCACGCTGGGCAAGAACCCGTCCGACGCCGCGCTGGACAAGTCCACCTACGTGGCGCTCTACGGTCTGGAAGGGGCGCGCGCCCGCGCCGACGCCGAGGTACAGCGGGCGCTCGGCGCGCTGGAGGGGGCACGACTCCACACGCCCGCCCTCGTGGCCATCGCCCGCTACATCGTGCAGCGTGACCGCTGAGGGGGCGCGCTCAGCCATCCCAGGAGCGCGGCGCCCTGTGCGGCACGATCCGTGCGGGTATCTTTAGCAACGGGTGCTCCCTTGCTTCAGCGAGCTGCGAGCACACCGGAGCACACCGGAGCGGCGCCCGGCGGCCTCCCGCCGGGGCGGCGACGAGAGAACATGGAAGCGAGAACGAACAAGGAGCGACACAGGTGGGCCTACTGGACCGCGTACGGTACCCCCACGATCTGCGCAATCTGAAGAAGTCAGAGCTGAAGCAGCTCGTGGCGGAGGCCAGGGAGCGCCACATCGACGTGGTGTCGCAGAAGGGTGGACACTTCGGCGCCAGCCTGGGTGTGGCGGAGCTGACGGTGGCGCTCCACTACGTCTTCGACACACCCCGCGACCAGCTCGTCTGGGACACGGGACACCAGGCGTACATCCACAAGATGCTCACCGGCCGGAACGAGCGGCTGCCCACGATCCGCACGCGGGGCGGGCTGGCGCCCTTCTGCCGCCGCGACGAGTCGGAGTACGACGCCTTCGGCGCCGGACACGCCGCCACCTCCATCAGCGCCGCCTGGGGGATGGCGGTGGGCCGGGACCTCAACGGGGAGGACTTCAAGGTGGTGGCCATCATCGGCGACGGCGCCATGACGTGTGGTCTCGCCTACGAGGCGCTGAACAACGCCGGGCACACCGACCGGGACTTCATCGTCATCCTCAACGACAACGACATGTCCATCGCGCCGGCGGTCGGGGCGATGAACAAGTACCTCACGGGGATGATCACCAACCCGGCGTACAACCGGGTGCGGAACCTGGTGAAGGACGTGCTTCACCGGGCGCCCACCTCGCTGGGGGACGTGATGGAGGAGGTGGCGGGGCGTCTGGAAGAGAGCGTGAAGCACATGCTCACTCCCGGCCTCATCTTCGAGGAGCTGGGCTTCCGATACATCGGTCCGGTGGACGGGCACGACGTGGAGGGGCTGGTGGACACGCTGGCGAAGGTGCGGGAGATGCGCGGCCCCATCCTCGTCCACGCCCTCACGCAGAAGGGAAAGGGCTTCCGGCGGGCGGAGGAAGACCCCTGGACGTGGCACGCCGCCGGGCCCTTCGACAAGGTCACGGGGAAGGGGAAGAAGAGTGGCGGCGGGCTGCCCCGCTATCAGAAGGTGTTCGGAAAGGGGCTGGTGCAGCTCGCCGACGCGGATCCCAAGGTGGTGGCCATCACCGCCGCGATGCCCGACGGCACCTCCACCGACATCTTCGCCGAAGCGCACCCGGACCGGTATTTCGATGTGGGGATCGCCGAGGGCCACGCGGTGACCTTTGCCGCGGGCCTCGCCACCCAGGGCATCAAGCCGGTGGTGGCCATCTACTCCACCTTCCTGCAGCGCGCCTACGACAACATCGTGCACGACGTGGCGCTGCAGAATCTTCCGGTGGTGTTCGGGATGGACCGCGCAGGGATCGCAGGTGAGGATGGGCCGACGCATCATGGGGCGCTGGACATCGCCTACATGCTCTCCGTGCCGGGGATGACGGTGACCGCACCCAAGGACGGTGCGGAGATGCTGGCGCTCCTGCGCCTCGCCACGCAGCGAAACGACGGTCCGTGGAGCGTGCGGTGGCCCAGGGATGCGGTGCCGGCGGAGGTGCCGCCGCTGTCGGAGATTCCGCCGGTGGAGCCCTACACCTGGGAGATCCTTCGTAACGGCGGCGATGCCGTCCTGCTGGCCACCGGCACGATGGTGCTTCCGTCGCTGGAGGCCGCCGGGGCGCTGGAGGCTGAGGGGATCCGCTGCACGGTGGTGAACTGCCGCTTCATCAAGCCGTACGACCGGACCGCCTTCCAGGAGATGGTGCGTAGCCACGGTGTGGTGGTGACGCTGGAAGAGGGACAGGCGACCAACGGGTTCGGTGCCTTCCTGGCGCGCGAGCTCATGGCGCTGGGGCTGGAGCGCCCGCCCCGGTTCGAGACCGTGGGTCTGCCCGACGCGTTCGTGGAGCACGGCTCGCGGGCCGAACTTCTCCGAGAGCTCGGCCTGGACGCCGAAGGGATCGCGGCCAGGGTGCGCGCCCTGGTGGGTGCTCCCGACGCGGAACACGCCGCCGGAGCCCGATGACGGAGGGCGGCCCCGAGCGTTTTTCACGCCCCGTCCGCCGCATCGGGGTCGTGCTGCGCCGGCGCGCGCCCGAGATCCGGACGGTGGTGGAGCGTCTCGTCCGGTTCTGTGCCTCCCGCGGCGTCGATCTCGCCTTCGAAGGCGATCATCCCCACGAGCCCGCCGGCGCGGAGCGCCTCGACATCCGGGAAGCCCCCGTGGACTTGCTGCTGGCGCTTGGGGGCGATGGCACGATGCTCCGCGCCGCTCGGGTGGCGATGCAGGCCCGCGTCCCCGTCTTCGGCGTGAACCTCGGGCGCCTGGGATTCCTCACCGCCACCCCGGAGACCGAGCTGGAGGCGGGGCTGTCCACCGTGCTGGACGGGGCGGGCGTGCTGGACCGGCGCTTCACGCTTC
>WGEM01000034.1 GCA_015492755.1 Gemmatimonadota bacterium
GACGAGATGGAGGCGGTGGAGGTCTACTCCGGGGCGTCGGTTCCCGCCATCATCGGCGGTGGCGACGCCGCCTGTGGTGCCATCCTCATCTGGACCCGGAGGGGGCCGGCCCGCCGCGGCGGGAGCTGAGCGCCGGCGGGAAGACGGCTTCGCCGGCGGTGGCGCGAGGGGTCAGGTGCAGCGACGGATCTGCCAGCCCTCGGCGCCCCGCACCAGCGAACAGCGGTAACGGAACCAGTTGCGGGAGTTCTCCCGCAGCGTGGCGGAGATGCGCGCGAGGTTGGGGGTGACCCACTCCGGGTAGCTCACCCCCAGCACCACCGCCCGCTCGCCGGTGTCCTCCAGGACCTCGGTGAGGTCCTTCCCGTGGACGCACTCCGAGATGGGCAGCACCTTCGGACGCACGTCGCGGAGGCGCGCCAGGATCACCGCCGGAGGATCCATGTTCTCGCTTCGAGCCGCCTGCGCGGTGGCCAGGATATCGCGGCGCCCCACCCGCTCACCCACAACCAGGCAGAGCGCCTGGGCCTCACCCAGGAAGGGCGAGGGCTGATAGTTGGCGGCGAACCACCGCACCGTGGCCGCCTGGACCGCCTGAGCTTCGCGGGCGCCGGTGCGCCCTCCCCAGACCGGCTCGTTGGAGGCGCACGCCGCCAGAATGAGTCCTCCGGACAGCAGTAGAATCAGGCGGTTCATCGTCCGTACGTCCTTCCGTGTGCGGGTCTCCCCATTCTACGAGGAGCCGGACGAAAGGTTGCGCCCTCAGCGCGGCACCACCGACGCGCGCAGCACGGTATCGAAGAGCTCCAGCCGGTCCAACACCTCGGCCCCTTCCTCCAGCCACCCGAAGGCGGTGTAGCCCCCATCCAGTTCCAGCGCCATGCGGTACGTCACGAAGAACTGGGTGTCCTGCCCACCGTCGGATGCGCGTTTGGCCATCCCCAACGTGCCCCGGACGAAGGGCAGGTACGTCCGTTCCACCGGGAACGACACCGGAGCGACGCCTGTCCCGTCGGGCTCCATCAGGTCGCCCGCCTGCATCAGGAAGGCCGGCACGACGCGGTGAATCGGAACCCCATCGTAGGCACCCGCCTCCGCCAGCTTCGCCACCGTCTGCACCGTGAGAGGCGCCTCCTCGGTACGGAGCCGGAAGACCAGGACCCCGCGGTTGGTCTCCAGCCGGAGGCGCGGCTCCTCCCCCAGCGCGCGGAGGTACGCCCAGTCCGGCACGCGCGGGAGCTCCTCGACACGCACGGTGGGCGGCGTCCAGCCGGACACCGCGCCCAGATCCGGCACCGGAGCGGGTGGCGCATCCGCCGGCGCCCTCGTGGGCGTGTCCCATCCCGCCGCCGGTTCGACGTCCCGCAGCTCCGGACTCGCCAGGAGTTCCTCCGCCCGCCGGCGTACGTCATCCAGCCGGTGCCCGGCGGCGCGCTGGAAGATGGCCCGGTAGGTGGGGAAGGTCTCCGGGGTTTCCCGGTCCAGCTCCCAGCGGTGCACCAGCGCGTCCATCGCCCGGCGAGCCACCCTGGTGGAGGGGTCCTCCAGGGCGCGAGCCAGCTCCCGGACCGCCGCCTCCCCGCCCATGAAGGAGATGACCTCCAGCGCCACCACCCAGCGCCGTTCATCTCCCGGCGGAATGCGCCGGATCCACCAGACCACCGTGTCGTGCTCGTCCATCTGCGCCAGCGCCGCCAGGAGCGGACCCACCACGCCCAGCCGGTCCGGATGGTCGCGGATCCAGCGCCGGACCGGTTGGAGGAAGAGGGGGGGGAGCGCCTCGCGCGTGAGGCGCTCCGCCGCGGCTGCGGCCACGTGGGGGGCGGGATCGTCCAGCGCCTCGCGGAGCACCGGTCCGCCCGCCGTCATGGGGTCGAGCCCGTAGATCGCCTCCGCCCGGATGCGCCAGTCTTCCCCCTCCGCCGCCCACGCCCGGAGGCGGGAGCCGTTCAGGACGTCCTGCGCCGTTCCCAGCCCCCGCAGGAGGTGCACGGCGGCCCGCTCGCGCCGGTGGTACGTGTCCAGCGCCAGGCGGAGAAAGAGCTGGCGGCCCACCCAGTTGGGGAGTGACGCCGGCATCCGGAAGGAGTATGCGGCTCCTTCCCGGACGCCGGAGTCGTCGTGGATAATCCAGGCGATGAGCGTGTCCCGAAGCGACTCGGAGCGGAGTCCCGCGCCGGCGAGGCGCGAGAGCGACCGCGCCTGCTCCCGCCGCACCTCACCGGCGAACGTGCGCGCCAGAAGCGCCTCGGCCGCCCTCCGCCCGCCCAGCATCCCC
>WGEM01000035.1 GCA_015492755.1 Gemmatimonadota bacterium
CTCCAGCGCCACCTCCACCGATCGCGCCGCCGCCATGTAGTACTTTCGCGACTGGAAGCTCGCCGCCCTGGCCAGCTGCGACGCCCAGTCCACCGCCGGCCGGTACTGCAGGAGCGTGGGCGTGCGCCGCACCGCCTGGAGGAGCCGACCCGCCACGAGAAACTCGTCCAGCCGCTCCGACAGCTCGTCGGGCTCGCCGGGCACCACCCGCTCCGCCGCCACCGCCGCCGGCCCGAAGATCCGGTCCAGCACCCCGCCACCCAACCCACCGGTCCGCAGCTCCGCCAGCGCCCGGCGCACGTGCGCCTCGCTGAGGCCCACCTCCCCGGCGATGCGGAACACCTCTTCCTCGGTGAGCGCTCCGTCGCCCGCCCCGTCGCGGGTGGAGAGTTCGGCGGCCCGCCGGATGACGGCGTCGAACTCCCGCCGCGAAAGGCTACGGCCCGGCCTCCGCTTCACGCTCATCTCTCCCGGTGGAATCCCCGGCGCGCCCTACCCCACGTTCCGATGACCCTTCTAGAAGGCTTCCACCACCACGGCGCCCCCCTGGCCCCCACCGATGCACGCCGAGCCCAGGCCGTACTTCCCGCCGCGCCGACGGAGCTCGTGGAGGAGGTGGATGGTGATGCGGGCACCGGACGCCGCCAGCGGGTGGGTGATGGCGATGGCGCCGCCGTTCACGTTGGTCTTCTCGGGATCGAGCCCCAGCTCCTTCTCCACCGCCTTGTACTGGGGCGCGAACGCCTCGTTCACCTCCACCAGGTCCATGTCGTCCAGGGTGAGCCCCGCCTTCTCCAGCGCCAGTCGCGCCGCCGGCGCCGGGCCGATGCCCATGATCTGCGGGTCCACACCCACGAAGCCCCACGAGACGATGCGCCCCAGCGGCTCGAGACCGGTCTTCTCCGCCCACTCGGCGCTGGCCAGCACCGCCGCCGCGGCGCCGTCTCCGATGCCCGACGCGTTCCCCGCCGTCACCAGGCCGTCCTCCTTGAAGTAGGGTCGGAGCTTCGCCAGCCCCTCCATGGTGGTGTCGGGGCGCATGTGCTCGTCGGCGGCGTAGAGCTGCTCGCCCTTCCGGGTCCTGATGGTGACCGGCGCGATCTCGGCGTCGAAACGCCCTTCGTCCCACGCCGCCTTGGCACGCATCTGGGAGCGGTACGCCACCTCGTCGGCCTCCTCCCGCGTGACGCCGTAGCGGGCCGCCAGCTCCTCCGCGGTCTGCGCCATGGTGAGCCCGCAGTTCGTGTCCAGGAGCGCCTCCCAGAGGAGATCCTCGAAGTACTTCCCGGCGGGTCCGAGCCTCAGGTCCCCGAAGCGGGCACCCCGCACCACGTGCGGCGCCTGGCTCATGGATTCCGTGCCGCCGGTGAGGCACACCTCGGCCTCGCCCAGGATGATCTCCTTGGCGCCCTGTACGATGGCCTCGAAGCCCGACCCGCACAGGCGGTTCACCGTGAGGGCGGGCTTCTCCTCCGGCACACCGGCGCCCAGGGCGATGTGCCGGGCCAGATAGATGGCGTCCGATGAAGTCTGGAGCGCGTTTCCGAAGAAGGTGTGATCCACCTGCTCCGGCGTGATTCCAGCCGCCTCGATGGCCGCCGAGCCGGCGAAGATGCCGAGCTGGGTGGCGGAGAAGGACCGGAGCGACCCTCCGAAGGTCCCGAAGCCGGTGCGTTTACCTGAAAGGACGACGACGTCGCGGGAGTGACCTTGTGTAGCCATGGAGCCTCGACTCTGCGTTTCGGTTGAGCCTGGGATGACAGCGTAAACTCAGACCGAAAGCTAACAGGTCCACGAGGCCCCGGAGCACCCCCGGCGGCACGGCGCGCCGCATCCGGCGAGGAGCGGTGCGCTACACGAACTCCGGAGGCGGGCCCTCCTTGAGATACTGGCGGAAGGCCTGCTTGTTGTTGGCCTTCATGTAGGCCTCTTCGGGCGTGATGACGCCGGACATGAGGTACTCCAGGATGTGCTGATCCAGAAGCTGCATCCCATCCTTCTTCCCCGTCTGAATGATGGAGGGGATCTGATGGATCTTGTTCTCGCGGATGAGGTTCTGGATGGCGGAGGTGCCCACCATGATCTCCTGGGCGGCGCGCCGGCCCTTTCC
>WGEM01000036.1 GCA_015492755.1 Gemmatimonadota bacterium
GGCAAGGGGGACATTGAGCCGCAACAGCACCGGGTCGCCGGGAGCTCGGGGCTCGCTCAGGGCGGCTACGAGACGGAGAAGCGCCCAGGCACCGTCGAATTCGAAGCGCACCGTCCGTTCCTGGACCTGAAGAGCACTGCCGGAGCCGCCCACCGATGCGGGCGTCACGGGCGCCTGATCGGCCCACCGCAGGACGACCGCCACGGGGTCCGGCGGCCGCCACAGGTGGGTTCGAGCCCGAAGCGAGTCTCCGATGTGGCTCACATACGGGCCGGTGGCGAAGGCCCAGTCCGCCACATTCTCGCCACCCACCTCAGCTTGTCGGTTGACCCGGAACCGCACCTCCACCTCCAGTGCCCCGGGTGACGACCCGCCGGTGTCCGGAGGGAGCACGAGGGCGTGTGCCAATTCGAGCCCCGCTTCCAGGTACGAGAGGTACTGGGCAAAATCGGCGCCACCCGTGCGCGATAGGAGCTGCCCGGCCACCGAGGCGAAGGGGCGCACGTGGATCCGGTACATCTCGAAGAAGCGCGCCACGGCCTGTGGGTCCGCGTCGGGTGTGGTGCGTGCCGACGGCGCGAAGGGGAACCGCGCTGCCAGCGCCCGATCGTGGTATGCGACGAGCTGGTCGTAGCCCTCTTTCAGGTGTGCGCTGGCCAGGTCCACGCAACGGGCGCGGTAACCGTCGGACAGGCGGCGCACCGCTCGTGAGAACACGTCGGGTGCGGCGGTGTCCGGTGGGGGAAGATCGCAGTTTGCGGGTGACGTCCGCATCAGCTCCTGACGGATGAAGCGCTCCAGCAGCTGCACAGGGTTACCCGGTTTCTGGGCACTGGCGTCATCCAGCGCCTGCACGGTGGCTCGCCAGCGTCTCAATACATCGAGTCGGGCCTGTCCCAGAGAGGCCGCTTCGCGCTCCAGGACCGTACGGACAGGCCCGATATCGAAGAAGCTCATGGTCGGCTTCACGAATCGGTTGGCCACGGACCTGACCTCGGCCAGCTCCCGCTGCAGGTACGGCGTGAGTGCCGGCTCGTTTTCCAGTCCGAACGCCGCCAGCGCGGCAGGCGTCCCCTCCCCACGCCAGGCCTCGAAGGCTGCTCCGTACGGCTCGAGTGCCTCCAGGAATCGGTCCGCGGCGTCGATGACGTCCAGCCCCTCAAGGACGAGGACTCGCGTGACCCGGCCCACGGCCCCGTCGGCCTGAAATGCCGAGGCGATGTCCAGGAGCTGGACGAGTCTCTGCCCCGCGGATTGGAGCGCTTCGGTCCGCGCGCTGAGTTCCTGCGCGAGCCCCCTGTGGTCTCGCGATCGCGGAACGGCCTCGTACACCATCGCCCGCTCCAGCGCCTCCCCGATCCGTTTCTCCAGTGCCGGTACGAGTGCGGCCTCAATGGCATCGAGGAGCGGGCCCGGGAGGCTGTCACTCTGCTCGGTCACGAAGCGCTGCGCCTCCCGGGCCCGCCGGAGGGCCTGGTCGAGGGGCCCGACATCCCAGGAAGGCCGTCCGCCGGCCACGCCGGGGCCCCGTGCCGGGCTCCCCGGGAGGGGGATGAAGACCGAGAGCGCGGTGGCCTCGTCCAGCGCCGCGCGGATCCGCGCCAGCTCCGGCGAGAGGCGTAGCGCGGTGCCGTCACGCACCAACAGGGCGTGTCCCACCTCCTCGCGGTATCCTTCGGCGCGCTGCCTCAGCCGCGCCAGCTCCACGCTCCGCACGTCACTGAAGATCTGGACGAACCGCTGAGCGAACGCAGCGCCGTCGAACGCTTCGGTGATGGCAAGAGAGTCGAGCCGGGCCTGAATCGTGGATCCCACCGGGGCGTCGGCGTCCAGCCAGTACGGATCCGTGCGACTCGCGGTTCCGGCGAGGTGGTCGACGCTGCGAGCCAGCTCGAAGAGAACGGAATCTCCCGTGGGATGGCCGAGTCGGAGCGACGCCAGGAGCCGCGAAATGGCGTCGATGGCGGCAGCGAGCTCCGCATAGCCGGCTTCCAGCTCGGCGCGTGCCCTGGACTCCAGATCCCGCTGCAGGGAAGGCAGATCAGCGGTTCCAATGGGGGTGATACTGGCCGCTCGGAGCGCTTCGACGAGGTACCCTCCCTCAGGGAAGGAGGTCTCGGGCTGTGGCTCGCCGTACACATAGGCTACCACCTCCCGGAGGTCGGCGGCGGTCCCGGCGCCGGTGCGTGCGATGCTGTTGAACCGTTGGAATGCACGACTCAGCGCCTGCACTTCCGTCAAGAGCGCTTCCGCGCGCCAGCCAGGCGTGGAGCCCGCGGTGGTGGAGACCGCCGTCGTGTTGGTGCCGTTGGTGAGGTCCCTAGCGCGCACCAACAGCCCTGCGCGTACGGACGGGAGGATGATCTCCTGCAGTGCTGCCGTGAGTTCCCGCTCGACGCGGCCGGGTAGGGGGGTGAACCACGACGCAGGAAGGCGCGCGACGCGAATGCGATGGCGTGAGATGCGCGCCATCCGTTCGAAGAGCGGCCGCACGTCGATGGCGTTGAAGTCGGAACTCGAAGCGGCGGAAAGGCTCGCACGCACCGCAGGGAGATCATGCCCGATCTCCGCGAGTAGGCTGGTCGTTTCCTGAATTCGATCTCGAAGGACCGAGCGACCCGTGAGGAGCCCGACGGGGGCCAGCACGGCTGCCAGCACCGTAGCCACCTGCAGGGCGCGCACCAGTCGCCCCCGCGCCAGTCGCCGCGGCGCCATGGGGCGGGCGAGCCCGCGTTCTCCGAGAAGGATACGCGCTACGAGATCATGCGCGAACACAATCTCGGGAGTGTCCGAGCCATCCTCCCCACCGTAGGATGCCGTCGCGCTGCCGGTGAAATAGACGCCGCGGAGCACCAGGAGGTCGTCCGCAGAGGCGTCGTCCAGAAGCGGCGTCAGGAGCGAACGGAGCGGAGCGCCGAAGGAGGGGAAGGCACGGCTGAATCGTAGCGCGGCCGCCACGTCGTCCCGGTCCACGCCCCTCCGTGCGCGTGCGACCGAGGTGAGGATCGCCTGGTGCGTCTCGGATATCGCTTCTGCCACCCAACCTTCCTGAAAGCGGGTGTCGGTGGTGTAGGGAGAGGTCCACCCGAGGACGGCCCGGAGTTGTTCCGGGCGGAGTACCCGCGTGAAGCCACCGAACCCCTCGAGCTGATCGCATCCCGTGACCACCACCCTGAGCGGGAGCTTGAGCCCCGTTGCTCGTGTGAGTTGACGGAGTCGGTCGTGCACGAGCCGCGCCCTTGCGTCCAGCATCGCATCGTCGGACGCCCAGGTGAACAGGTCCCTGGCAGAGACGACCAGCGTGACTCCGTCCGCCGGCAGTTCGGGACGCAGGCGGGCGAGTTGCCGTGCGAAAACCGACCAGCGCAGTCGCTCCTCCGGGCTGCTCCACGACAAGCCCAGGAGGGATCCAGGTACCTCCAGGACCACCCCGTGGTCCAGGAGGCTCCACCGGAGGCGTTCGTCAGCTGCCGGCGTCGCCAGTGGTACACCCGAGGCGTCCACCAACGTCGTCTTCCCGCTCCTCGACGGACCCACCACCAGCACGATGGGGATGTCGTAGAGACCCGTCCCGGGCCCGTAGACCCGTCGCAGGGCCCTTCGGGCGGCGCGGAATGAGCCGATGACCTGCGTGCGGAGGGCGTGCTCGTCATCGGTTCGCGCCGGGGCGGGCGTGGTCGACGCGCCGGAGTCCGGCGCGCTTACCGCCTCAGGCCCCGCTTTCTTCGCGCCACGTCGGACGATCCAGACGGCGACGAGGAGGAACACCAGCGCGGCGGCGCCTGCCAGCCCCAGTCCCAGTGGGCCGAGGCGATCCAGCCACTGAAGCAGCTCCGTCACCGCCCGGTCCCCTCCGGCGACGCAACCGATTGGCCGGGTTCGATCCCCCTCAACGTATCCTTCAACGGGGCGGACTCCGCCACCCAAATCCATGCCGATGCCAGGACGTAGATGCCGACGACGGCGCCCACGGCGAGGAGCCAGCGCCGTGGATCGGGGATGCGCGGTCCGGGAGCGTGCCGGATCAGCCTGTCGTACGGCTCGTCCGACAGGCGGGCCGGCTCCCGCGGCTCGGATGCCCCTTCCAGCACGAAGCCACGCAGCGCTTCACGTACTGCGTCCAGGCCGCTCCGGTCCGCCGAGCCTCGGAAGCGGCCTTCGAAGCCGAGCTCCAGCGCGGTGAGGTAGACCCAGGCCACGGGGCGCTCTTCCGCCCGTGCACGTCGGAGGAGGGCTTCGGCGTGCTGGAAGAAGAGCTCCCCGGCGAGGTGCGACCCGAAGAACTCCTCTTCGAGAGGATAGCGCTCCCAGGCGTCCCGCCCGTACCACGGCTCCGCCAGGAGGAGGTCATCGGCGAGCGCCACCATGGCGAAGGCGGCTTCCCGGAAGTGTGCCGATCCCACCTCGCCGCCGGAAGCGCCCGCCTCGAGCTCCTGCCGGCGCAGCACCTCCACGAGAGGGTCACGGAC
>WGEM01000037.1 GCA_015492755.1 Gemmatimonadota bacterium
AGCACCGCCGCGAGGCCCACCGCCACGCCCAGAGCCAGGCCCTTGAGAAGTCCTTCTGCCGCACCGGTGAGGGGGAAGCCCAGCTCCGACGCCGGCCGCCCCTCCAGGTGCAGGAGCCAGAGCCCCGAGGCCACCGATCCCACCAGGAGCGCCACCGAGCCCCAGAGCACGCCGGCGGGGAGGAGCATCGCGAGGGTCCAGGTGAGCGCCGCCGTCAGCATGACAAACAACAGGAGGCGCCAGCCCAGACGGAGGCGGCCGTCGCCGGAGCGGAACACCTCCACCGGGGGAGACACCCGAAAAAAGAGGCCCCGGGACGATCAGGTCCCGAGGCCCCGGATGCGCACGCCGCGCACCAGCACGAGTGCGACGAGGATCTTCGTGAGATCTCCCAGGAGGAAGGGAACGACCCCCATCGTCCACACCTGGGCGGGCGACACGCCGCTCAGGAGGATGAGGTGACCCACGCCTCCCACGTAGAGGACCGCCACCGAGGCACAGAAGAGGGCGAAGGCGCGCAGCCAACCGGCGGTGGCGCGCCGGGCGAATCCGGCCACGTACGCCGCCGCCGGAGCAGCCAGCAGATAGCCGCCGGTGGGCCCCAGGAGCCACCCGACCCCGAAGCCGCCGTTGGCGAAGACCGGGGCCCCCGCGGCACCCAGGGTCACATACGCCGCCATGGCCCCGGCGCCGGCGCGCGGCCCCAGGTAGGCCCCGGCCAGCAGCACGAAGAGCGGCTGCAGCGTCATGGGCACCGGCGTCCACGGGAGCTTCACCGCCACCTGCGCTCCCAGCGCCGTGGCGAGGACGAACGCCGCCATCCAGAGCGCCACGCGCATCCGCGCGTCCTTCACCACCTCCGCCCCGGCCCACTGTCTCAGCGCCTGTGCCAACGTGGTCATACCGCTTCCTCTGTGTGTGGGGGTTCCCGTCGTACGCTCGTGCTAGACCTTCTCCACGGAGAGCGCCACCGCGTTCCCGCCTCCGAGGCAGAGGGTGGCGAGCCCCTTCCGGGCTCCACGCTGGTCCATCGCGTGGAGCAACGTCACCAGGATCCTGGTACCCGACGCGCCGATGGGATGCCCCAGCGCCACCGCCCCACCGTTCACGTTGACGCGTTCCTCGTCCATCCCCAGCGCGCGCATGTCCGCGATGGCCTGCACGGCGAAGGCCTCGTTCACCTCGATGAGCTCGTAGTCATCGATGGTGGTTCCCTCCTTCTCCATGAGTTTCTTCACGGCGTCGATGGGCGCGAAGAAGAGGTCCTGCGGCTCGGTGGCACCCACCGCGTACGCCGTGATGACGGCGTCGATCTCCAGGCCGTGGGCCTCCGCATACTCCCTGGACGCCACCACCACCGCCGCCGCGCCGTCGTTGAGGCCCGGGGCGTTCCCTGCCGTCACCACGTGCTCCTCCACCTCGGGCGGCGCGTCACGCGTGAAGGCCGGACGGAGGCGCGCCAGCGCCTCCATGGAGGTGTCGGCGCGGGGACTCTCGTCGGTATCCACCACGGTGGTTCCCTTCCTCCCGGGAATCTCCACCGGGACGATCTCGTCCCTGAACCGCCCCTCCTGGATGGCCTTCACCGCCTTCTGGTGGGAGCGAAGGGCGAAGGCGTCGGCTTCCTCGCGGGTGATGCCCGCCTTCATGGCGGTGTATTCGGCGTGACCACCCATGTGGCAGGCTCCGAAGGAGCACCAGAGCCCGTCGTGGATGAGACCGTCTTCCAGCGTCTGGTGGCCGAACTTCACGCCCGAGCGAAGCCCCCGAACGTAGTACGGCGCGTTGGACATGGACTCCATGCCGCCCGCCAGCACCAGGCGCTGATCGCCGGCGCGGATGGACTGCGCCGCCAGCATGACGGCTTTGAGCCCCGAGCCGCAGACCTTGTTGATGGTGAGTGCCGGCACCGTGGGTGGGACACCACCGTTCACCGCCGCCTGCCGCGCCGGCGCCTGGCCGGCACCCGCGGAAACCACGTTTCCGAAGATCACCTCGTCGAGCTGGGCGGGATCGATGCCGCTCCGCTCCACCGCCGCCCCCACCACGTGCGCGCCGAGCTGTGGGGCCGAGAGTGAACTCAGACCACCGAGGAATCGACCGATGGGGGTACGCACGCCACCCTTGAGGATGACGGGAATCCCTGCTGTTTCACTCATGGTTTGTCGGATGGTTCGGAAGGACCGCAAGGCGCAGCAACGGACGCTCCGTTCTCGGGTCCGGACACCGTTCGGGATGGACCCCGAAAGATACCGAAATCCGGAATCGGGGTCACCTTGCGGCGCTCACTCCTCCAGGAGCGCGGGTCGCTCCTCGTGGGGGTCCAGTCGGCCCCACGTCACCACCGGATCGTGTTCGAACACCAGAAGCCACGACTCCGCGCGGGCCCGCTCCCAGAGGCGGCGTTTCACCTCCAGCGTCACCAGCGGTTCCAGGTCGTACGCCATGATCCAGGGCAACGGCAGGTGGGCGGAGGTGGGGCAGAGATCCGCCAGGAAAAGGGCCGTCGCGCCGTCGGACTCCACCAGCACCGACCGGTGGTGCGGGGTGTGGCCGGGTGTCGCCACGAGGCGGACGCCCTCCGTTACCACCGCCTCACCCGTGGTGAAGGTCCAGAGACCCGCGTCATGCACGGGGTCGAAGTTGGGGGGAAGGTAGCTGGCACGGGTGCGTTCGTTGGTCCGGTGGGCGAAGGCGAACTCGTCCTCGTCCACCACGTACCGCGCCCGGGGGAAGGAAGGGCGCACCGCACCGTCCTCATCGCGGAAGGTGTTGCCGCCGGCGTGGTCGAAATGGAGGTGAGTGTTCACCACCAGATCCACGTCGGAGGGTGGGAAACCCGCGGCGCGGATGGCGTCTTCCAGACGGGTGGGCTCGCCGGCGTTCTCCACGCCGTAGAGGTCACGGAACTTGTCGGATTCCTTGTTCCCGATGCCGGTGTCCACCAGGACCAGAGCCTGGGGCGCCTCGATGAGGAGGCAGCGGAGCGCCAGCGGGATCCGGTTGCGGTCGTCCGCCTCGATTCGCCGTTCCCACAGCGGCTTGGGTACGACCCCGAACATGGCGCCGCCGTCCAGGCGCTGCAGCCCGGCGTCCAGCGCGTGAATCCGGATGGATCCCACCGTCGTGCTCCGCACCAAGGGGTGCTGGTCTGCGCGCATCATCCATCCTCCTCCTCTCACCGGCCGGCGTCGTCACTTCCGCGATGCTTCCGGGCGGTGCCGAGCCCCAGATTGAACTGCTCCGGATCGAAGCTTCGCCGCCGGCGCCGGCGTTCAAGGTACCACTGGAGTGTCTCAAGATCGTCGATGCCCCGGCCCGCCGCATCGTCCAGGAGGCGGATGAGGACGCGCGCCGTCGCCAGCGCGTCGCCGTAGGCCCGGTGGCGCGCGTGGATGTCCACGCCGAAGTGGCGCGTCACCACGTCCAGGTTCCGGCTGCGGAGCTCAGGGACCAGGCGGCGCACCATCCGCACGGTGCACAGCCGCGGCACCGGCGGCGGATCCACGCCGGCCGCCGTGAGTTCCTGCGCGACGAAGCTCCAGTCGAATGCGGCGTTGTGCGCCACGAAGACGCTCCCCTCGAGGCGCGCACGCACCGTGTCCGCAATATGCTCGAAGAAGGGCGCCCCCTGCACCATCTCGCCGGTGATCCCCGTGAGCGAGGTGATCATCGCCGGAACCGCCTGCGCCGGGTTTACCAGCGTCTCGTAGGTGTCGGTGACGCGACCCCCCTGCACCTCCACGATGGCGATCTCCACGATGCGATGCCCGCGCCCCGGCCGGCCGCCGGTGGTCTCCACGTCCACCACGGCGAACCGCACCTCTGAGAGCGGAACACCCAGAGGCGCGGCCGCCGGATCCAGGTGCCAGACTCCGCTGGCATCCACATGGAAGCGCGGGTCGGTGCCCAGGAGCTGAAAGACGGCGGCGGAGGCGGCGCCGGAGTGTCCCTCCAGCCCCAGGACCTCCCTCGCCAGTTCCAGCGTGTGGCGCGGGCCGCCCGCCAGCGTCCGGGCGGCGCGGCGCAGGAGCGTGAGGTCCCGCGCGGTCACGCTCCGTTGGATCCGGAACGGGTGATGTGGAAGGAGAGGGCCTCGAGTTCCATGACCAGGTTCACGTCCTCCACCGCCACGTGAGGCGGAACGCGAAGCCGCACCGGCGCGAAGTTCAGAATGCCGCGGGCACCGGCGTGGACGGCCCGGTCGGCGAGTTCCTGGGCCGCCTCGGCGGGAACGGCGAGGATCACCAGATCCACGCCTTCGCGCCGCACCACGTCCTCCAGCTCCGCCACGTCACGGATGGTGGTGTCCCCCCATTGCGCGCCGATCTTGGCGGGATCGGCGTCGAACACCGCCACGCACTCGAACCCCCGGCGCTTGAAGTCCGGATAGGCATAGAGCGCCGATCCGATGCGGCCTGCACCCACCAGCGCCACCCGCCACGGACGGTCCAGACCCAGGATCTCCCTGAGGCGCCGCCGCAGCTCCTCCACGTTGTAGCCCAGACCGCGCTTGCCGAACGACCCGAAGTGCGAAAGGTCCTTGCGCACCTGCGCGGCGGTGGTGTTCCCCCGCGCCGCGAGTTCCTCGCTGGAGACCGTCTCGCCGTTGGTGGCGGCGAGGGACTCCAGGGCCCGCAGGTAATGGGAGAGGCGGCGGATCGTGGACTCTGAGATGCTCCGGGACACGGCTCCGACTCGGACCTCGTGGATGCAAGCTGCAGTTTGTGAAATTCTTCACAAATGTAGGCGGGAGCGGATCTTCCAGCAACGAGACGCGTGGTCCGTTCCGGGACGGTTCCTACCCGTCGATCCCTTCGCTGAGGGCGATGAACTCCTCCGGCGAGAGGGTTTCCGGACGAGCCGCGGGAGACACGCCCAGCTCGGTGAGGAGTGCATCCGCGCGCTGCGGCGCCATGCCCAGCTCCGGATGCTGGAGGAGGATCTTGCGAAGCTGCTTTCGACGCCACTGGAACGCCGCCCGGACCAGCCCTCGGAGGCGCTCCTCCGCCTCGGCGCTCAGGGGCTCGGGGCGGAACGGCTCGATCTCCACCACCGCCGAATCCACCCGCGGGACGGGCCGGAAGGCCTTACGCCCCACACCGAAGAGGCGGCGTACCCGCGCCACCGATTGCACGCCCACCGAGAGCGCTCCGTAGCTCTTGGTCCCCGGGGGCGCCACCAGTCGGCGTGCCACCTCCTCCTGGACCATCAGGAGCACCCGGCGTGGGCGAGGCCGCTCCAGGAGGCGGAAGATGAGCGGCGATGTGATGTTGTAGGGGATGTTCCCCACCACCAGCGCCTCCGCGGGCCGCTCCAGCTCCCGGCGGAAGTCCACCTCCATCACGTCGCCGTGCACCACCCGTACGGACGGGCGGTGCGTGGCTTCCGCAGCCCAGTACTGCGCGAGGGCGTCGTCCAGCTCCACCAGGACCAGCCGGCCCACCCGACCCATGAGGTGGCGAGTGAGCGCGCCGCGGCCGGGGCCGATCTCCACCACCTCGTCCTCGGGCCCCGCGCCCAGCGCCGCCACGATTCGGCGCTGGAGTTTCCCGTCCACGAGGAAGTTCTGTCCCAGCGCACGTTTGGGCCGTGAGAAGGAGCGTTCAGACACGCACCACCAGCGCCGTCCGGTCGTCGCTCAGCGCCTCGAACTCGCCGCCATGCCCCTCGGAGCGGAGCGCGAAGAGCCGCTCCACGATGCGCGCGGGAGGAAGGGTACGGTTTCGTGTGGCCGTTTCCAGGACCAGCGCCTCACCGTCGATCCGGGCCTGGGTTGCCAGCGTGTCGGAGAGACCGTCGGTGAAGAGGAGGAGGAGGTCGCCACCGGGGTGCCAGGGCACCGCCCGCTCGTGGTACGCGTCGGCGCCGGCGAAGCCCACGGGCGGGTCCGTGGCGGTGAGCCGTTCGGCGTCGCCGTCCTCCCGGATGATGAAGGCGTGGGGGTGCCCCGCATTGGCATAGGTGAGCGTGCCGCCCTCGGGATCGATGACGCCATAGAAGACGGTGAGGAACATCTCGGTGGTCTCGAGCTCGTCGGCCAGCGCGTCGTCCAGCAACCGCAAGACCTCCGCCGGTGACTCCGACTCCCGTGCGTAGATCCCCGCAGCGCTCATGGTGAGCGTCATGATGAGCGCCGAGGAGAAGCCGTGCAGGGAGACGTCGCCGAGCATGACACCCACCTTCCCCCCCGGAAGCTGGAAGAGCTGGTAGAAGTCGCCCCCCACCTGGGCGGCGGGCTCGATCCGGCCCGCCGCCTCCACCCACTCCAGCCGCTCGGGGACGGGGAGGAGCTTCATCTGCAGGTCGTGCGCCAGCTCCATCTCCCGGCTCATGCGCTCCCGGGAGATCGATTCCCGTACCAACCGGTGGTTCTCCAGCGCCGCCCCCACCTGCGATGCGATGGCGGAGAGGAGCTTCTGGTTGGCGGCGTTGAAGCGACCGCCGTCGTGGCGCCCGATGAGGTTGAGCACGCCCACCGTCCTGGACTCGCCGTGGGCCGGCGAATACCGGATGGGCACCGAGAGGATGGGCTCTCCGTCGCTCCCCCCGTCGCGTTCCTTCCCGGTGGGCTGACGAAGCGCCTGGATGGCCTGGCCCTCCCGGAAGACCATGGAGGTGATGGCGTCGGGATGGTCCGGACTCAGCGGGCCCTGGATCCCGTCGTCTCCCACCTCCGCCAGGAGACGGAGTTCGTCCCTCTGGGCATCGTAGACCCAGAGTGACCCGCGTCGCGCCCCCAGCGTGTCGCGCACCTCCGTGAGGATCTTTCGGGCCCCGTCCTCGAGATCCAGCGTGGAGCCGAGGGTCTCACTGATGGAGTACAGGAGATTGATTTCCTCGAATCGCTCGGAGAGCTCGTAGGTGAAGAGCTGCGCCTCCCGCACCGCCTCCAGGAGCCGTTTGAGGACGCCCGCCAGGACGTCCGCCACCGCCTCCGCCTGTGGCGCCGGTCCGCTCACGTGCAGTTCCACATCCCACACGTGCTCGGTGCGGACCCTCCGGGAGACGTGGGAACCGTTGCCGTCGAACCCCCCGCTGGCATAGAGGATCTCCGCCGCCGCTCCGGGCTCCGGCGGTGGGATGGTCAGCCGGAACCGAACGTCGAAGGCACGCTCGAACTCACGGAGCGTGTCCAGCACCGGCTCCGGCAGCGTCCCCAGGACGTGCCGGCCCGGAGTGCTCACGCCCGGGCGCCACCCTCGAGGGCGCCGTCCTCGTCGAGGCGGAGCACCAGCGTCACCTGGTTTCCGCGATCGTTGAAGACCACCTCGTCCAGGAGTTCACGCATGAGGAAGAGGCCCCGCCCGCAGGGACGGGTCAGGTTCTCCGGTGTGGTGGGATCGGGCACCGAATCCGGATCGAACCCCGTGCCCTGGTCCGTGACGCGGGCCTCGATGCGTCCCCCTCGGGCCACCACCTCCACGCGCACCCGCTTCGCAGGGTCGTGTCCGTTGCCGTAGAGCATGGCGTTGGACAGCGCCTCGGTGAGCGCCACACGGAAGTTGAAGCGGAGGCGGCGGCCGTGCGCCTCACACGCCCCGCAACGCTCCATGACGTAGTCTACCGCCCGCTCGATGGAGCCCAGGTCGGTGGGGAGCTCGAGCACCAGTTCGTCACTCATCGCTTCATGACTCCGCGACGGGCTCCGGGGGGGATGTGTCGGTTCACCGTCACGACACGGCGGGGCGCTAAAAGCCCTCCAGCGCCTCTTCCTTGGTGTCGGCGATCTTGAAGAGCGTATCGAGCTTCGTGAGTTCGAAGAGCGTCCGCAGATCCTCGTTGAGGCCGGAAAGGCGGAGTTCGCCGCCCTGCTCGCGGATCTTCTTGGAGAGACTCACGAGAACACCCAGGCCGGAGGAGTCGATGTAGCCGGTGTTGCTGAAGTCGATGACGAACTTCCGATCGCCGCTCTCCAGCTGCTCCAGGACGCGCTGCTTGAGTTCCTGGCGGTTCCCCACGATCAGCTGGCCTTCCACCTCGACGACGGTGACGTCGCCCTGCTTTGACACCTGAAAGCCCATCAATCTCGCTCCGCATGAGGTGCGTATTCGGGGCCGAGCGCGGTGTGCGTCCCGGTCGGACAGCGTCCTAAAGTACCGAAGCCCGCCGCGCCGGATCAAGGAATCGAGCGCGGATGAGCCGGAGCCTGAGGGTGGGTCACGCCCCGCTCATGACGGAGGTGATGCACGCCACATCGACGATGTCCGACGAGGTGGCGCCGCGGGAGAGGTCGTTCCAGGGGCGCCGGAATCCCTGCAGAATCGGCCCCAGCGCCGTCGCGCCGCCCAGGTGCTGCACCAGTTTGTAGGCGATGTTGGCCGCGTCCAGGTCGGGAAAGACCAGGACGTTGGCCCTGCCCGCCACTGCCGACCCCGGAGCCTTGCGCGCCGCCACCTGGGGGCTCAGCGCGGCGTCCCCCTGAAGTTCTCCGTCGGCGGGCACGTCGGGCCGCAGCCTCCGGAACCCGGCCAGCGCGCGTCGCACCCGCTCCACGGCGGGTCCCTCGGCGGAGCCCACCGTGGAGTAGGAGAGGAAGGCCACGCGGGGCTCATCGCCCACCACGTGGCGGCGCGCGTCGGCTGCTGCCGCTGCGATCCGGGCCAGCTCATCCGGCCCGGGATCGGGCACGACGCCCGCGTCGGTGAAGGTGAGGACGGCGGGGCCCTGCGGGTGCTCCGGACCGAAGATCATATAGAACGACGAACTCACCAGCTCCACGCCCGGCGCCGGCCCGACGCCCCTCAGCCCCGCCCGGATGACGTCGGCGGTGGTCCGGACGCATCCGGCCACCCCGCCTTCGGCCTCCCCCGAG
>WGEM01000038.1 GCA_015492755.1 Gemmatimonadota bacterium
ATCCACTCCGGATTCGCCTCGATGTGCGCCAGGAGGCGCTCCTGATACGCGCTCATGCGGAAGAAGTAGTTCTTTTCCTCCAGATGCTGCACCTCGCGGCCGCAGTCGGGGCAGGTGCGTCCAGGCCCCAGGTCCTTCTCCGTCCAGTACCGCTCCTCGTGGATGCAGTACCACCCTGTGTAGCTCCCTTCGTAGATCTCGCCCCGCTCCCAGAGCCGCTGGAGGAAGGCCCGCACCACCGCCTTGTGCTCCTCCTCGGTGGTGCGAATGAAGCGGTCATACGAAATCCCGAGGCGCTCCCACGCGGCGCGGAAACGCTCCGCCATGAGGTCGCAGAGCTGCATGGGCTCCATCCCCCGCTTGGCCGCTTCCGTCTGGATCTTGGGTCCGTGTTCGTCGGTGCCCGTGAGGAAGAACACCTCCGTCCCGTCCTGACGCTCGAAGCGCGCCAGCGCATCGGTGAGGATGGTGGTGTAGGCGTGGCCGATGTGCGGCTCGCCCGACGCGTAGTAGATGGGCGTCGTGAAGTAGCGCCGTCTCGGTTCAGTCACGTTGGGATCTCTGTGCGCGGGCGACCTCGTCCTTCAGCTCGGCGAGGGGCAGCGTACGCCGCTCGCCCTTCTCGTCCTTCAGGGAGACCAGGTCGCGCCAGATGTCCACCGATACCACCCGCTCCAGCCCGCGCTCGGTGCGGATCTTTCGCCCCTCCCGGGGGAAGCGGCGGCGCGCCTCCACGTAGGTGCGATGCTCGTACATCAGGCAGCACATGAGGCGCCCGCAGCACCCGCTGATCTGGGCGGGGTTCAGTGAAAGGCGCTGGTCCTTGGCGAGCTGGAGACTCACCGGCTTCAGCTCCGGGAGCCACGTGGAGCAGCACAGCTCGCGGCCGCAGCGACCCACCCCGCCCAGGAGCGCGGCTTCGTCGCGTACCCCGATCTGGCGGAGTTCGATCCGGGTGCGGAAGGTCCGGGCCAGCTCCCGCACCAGCTGGCGGAAGTCCACCCGCTTCTCGGCTGTGAAGTAGATGAGGAGCTTGTTGCGGTCGAACTGCCACTCCGCTTCGGTGACCTTCATCTTCAGCCCGTGTTTGACCACGAGCGTGCGGGTTTCGGCGCGCACCCGCTCCTCGTCCCTGCGGAGGACGTCGAGCCGGGCCACCTCGTCGGGTCGGGCGTGACGAAGGATCCGCTTCTCCGGCGCGGGTGTCGCGCACCCTCCCTTCGACGCCGAGCACTTGCGCTCCGCCACGGCGCCCACCGCGGTGACCACCCCCAGGTCCTCGCCCCGATCCGCCTCCACGATGACGTGCTGTCCCGGGGCCACGTCCAGACGGTCGAAGGCGAAGTAGTCCTTTCGAGTCCCCTTGAAACGCACCTCGGCGAAGCCGACGGTGGGGCGGGCGGCTACGGTTCCCGCCATGCCCCGATGGCCTCGTACTTGGCCCACCGCTGCTGGCGGAGGGTGTCCACATCCAGGGCGCAGAGCTCCTCCAGCGTGCGGCGGAGCGCCTCACCCAGACGCGCCGCGGCGCCGTCCCAGTCGGAATGGGCACCGCCCTCCGGCTCCGGCACGATCTCGTCGCAGACGCCCAGCTCCTTCAGGTCCTTGGCGGTGAGTTTCAGCGCTTCGGCGGCCTTCTCGCGGTGCTCCGCGGAACGCCACAGGATCGCCGCACAGCCCTCCGGCGAGATGACCGAGTAGATGGCGTGCTCCAGCATGAGGATCCGGTCCGTGACGCCGATCCCCAGCGCGCCGCCGGACATGCCTTCACCGATCACCGCCGAGACCACCGGCACGCGCAGACGCGCCATCTCACGTAGGTTGAAGGCGATGGCCTGGCCGATGCCCCGCTCCTCGGAGCCGATCCCCGGATAGGCGCCGGGCGTGTCGATGAAGGTGATGACGGGACGGCCGAACTTCTCCGCCTGGCGCATGAGGCGGAGCGCCTTCCGGTAGCCCTCGGGATGAGGCATCCCGAAGTTCCGGCGGAGGTTCTCCTTCATGTCGCGGCCCTTCTGCTGGCCCACCACCATGACGGTCCGCCCATCCAGGCGCGCCCAGCCGCCCACGATGGCCTCGTCGTCGCGGTAGAGACGGTCGCCGTGGAGCTCGATCCAGTCGGTGAAGATCCGCTCCACGTAGTCCAGCGTGTACGGCCGCTGCGGGTGCCGGGCCACCAGCACCTGCTCCATGGGCTTGAGGTTCGCGTACGTCTTTTGCGTCAGATCACGGAGCTTGGTCTGGAGGTTCTCCACCTCCTCGCTCACGTCGATCCCCTTGCGTTCCGCCAGGTCGAGGAGTTTGTCGATCTGATCGCGGATCTCCGCGATGTCGCGCTCGAACTCCAGGTACATGCTCAGATCTTCCCCCTGATCACTTCGAACGCTTCCACGTCCATGAACTGACGGAACCGGCCCCAGTTGCGTGCATAGGCTCGGGCCAGGTCGGGCGAGAGGTCCACGCGTCCCGTTCCCTCGAAGTGTGCCAGCGCCTCGCACTTGAGTGCCATCTGCTGCCCGATCTCCACGAAGTGGGTGGGCCGGAACTCCACCCCGGTGGTCCCGGTCTGGTACCCCAGTACGGTGGGAACGTCTCCTGCCACCGCCTGGGCCACGCGGAAGGCCTCCATGCGGGCGGGGTGGTCGTCGGCCATCGCAGGCGTGTAGATCACGGCCGGCCGGAGCTGGTCCACCGCCCTCTTCACCACCGCGATACGGCGGTTGGTGTCGGAGAGCGCCGGCCGGTCCACCACCAGCTTGAGTCCCAGCAGAGCGCAGGCTTTACGCGACGCCTCCAGCTGCGCCTCGCCGTCGTCGTCCTCTTCGCGTCCCAGCGGGAGGACCACCGCCCGCTGGCCGGCATGGGCCGCCTGCATGAGGGTTCCGCCGCACCCCATCTCCACATCTCCGGGGAGGCCGCCCACCGCC
>WGEM01000039.1 GCA_015492755.1 Gemmatimonadota bacterium
ACCCCGTGGTGCGCTACGGCCTCCCAGTCCCACCTCCACCACCGCCACCTCCACCCCGGCGCGCGCGAAGGCGTGGAAGCCCAGCACCGTCACCGCCTCGAAGAAGGTGAGGCCGTAGCGCACCACGGGGTCGCGGACCTCGTCGGCCAGCGCCAGCACCTCCGCCTCGCTCAGGGGCTCACCGTCCACCAGAATGCGCTCCCGGAAGGAGCAGAGGTGCGGCGAGGTGTAGCACCCCGTGCGCAGACCCGACGCGGTGAGGACGCTGGCCAGCGTCGACGTCACCGAGCCCTTCCCGTTGGTGCCGCCCACGTGCAGGGTGCGATACGCGCGATGCGGGTCTCCCAGCGCTTCCAGCGCCCGCTCGGTGCGCTCCAGACCCCAGTGAACCCCGGTGGGCAGAGGCGGAAAGAGCCTCCCCACCAGCGGATCCGCGAAGGGTCGGTCCAGCCGGTCCGGCGTGGACGTCAGTGGTCGGCCGGCTCCGTCCATCCCACGAACTGGTGCCGGAGGACGAGGGCGATGGTGGCCTTCAGCTCACGGCGATCCACCACCCGGTCCACCATTCCGTGCTTCAACAGGAACTCGGCGCGCTGGAAGCCCTCAGGAAGCTCCTGCTTGATGGTCTCCTCGATGACCCGGGGGCCGGCGAACCCGATGAGCGCTCCGGGCTCCGCCAGGTTCACGTCACCCAGCATGGCGAACGACGCCGTCACGCCTCCGGTGGTGGGATGGGTGAGCACCGACACGAAGGGAATCCCCGCTTCGTGAAGTCGCGCCAGGACCGCCGACGTCTTGGCCATCTGCATGAGGGAGTAGATGCCCTCCTGCATCCGGGCGCCGCCGGACGCCGACACCACGATGAGCGGCACCCGGCGCTCCAGCGCGCGCCTCGCGGCGCGCGCGATCTTCTCGCCCACCACCGAGCCCATGGAGCCGCCGATGAAGCCGAAGTCCATGACTGCGAGGGAGACCTCCATCCCGTCCAGGCGCCCCATCCCGGAGATCACCGCCTCCCGCTTCCCCTTCGCCTCCGCGGCGGCGATCCGCTCGGGGTAGGGCTTCAGGTCCCGGAAGCCCAGCGGATCGGCGGCGCGCAACTCGGCGTCCATCTCCTGGAAGGTGTCGGGATCCAGGAGGATGGAGAGATACGCCTCGGCGTCGATGCGGAGGTGATGGCCGCAGTGTGGACAGACGTTCAGATTGCGGGCCAGCCGTTCGCGGTAGAGGATCTCCCCGCAGCCCGGGCACTTGTCGAAGACGTCCGGAGGGAGGTCCCGTCGGTCCTGCGCGGTGAGCGGCTTCTTGTCTTTGCGGAACCAGGCCATGGGGACGCGGGGTGGTAGGGCGACGGTGGGACGGAACTCAGCGCTCGTGGGCCACGCGCACCGCAACGGCGGTGGCCACCCAGGACATCAGGAGGAAGGTCCCCCCGTAACTCACGAACGGGAGCGGGATCCCCGTGATGGGGACCACACCCACCGTCATCCCGACGTTGACGAAGATGTGAACGAGCCAGGCCCCGAAGATACCCAGCAGCACGAACCCGGCAAAGGGATCCGACGAGTCCTGCGCCATCCGCACGAGACGCGACAGGATGAACGCGAAGCCGAGGATCGCCAGCGCGGTGCCCACGAATCCCAGCTCCTCACCCACCACGCTGAAGATGAAGTCGGTGTGCTGCTCCGGAAGGAAGTCGTACCGCTTCTGCGGGCCCATAGTGTAGCCCTGGCCCGTGAGGCCGCCGCTCCCCACCGCCACCTTGGACTGGATCACCTGGTATCCCGCCCCGGTGGGATCCACCTCCGGGTCCAGGTAGACCAGGATGCGGTTGCGCTGGTAGGGCGCCAATGACTCCCAGAGGGGGCGCGAGATGGTCCCCGCGGCGAAGTTGGCCAGCACCACCGCCATCGACTCGTAGAGGAAGAGGCGGTAACGGTACATGTACAGGAAGCCCAGGAGGAGGAGCGCGTACCCCGACCAGACCCGGGTATCGAAGGCGAGGATGAGACTCACGATGGGACTGGCCACCAGCGCAAGGAGCGCCACCGGCGTACCCGCCCAGTAGAGCATGGCGAAGAGGATGCCCCCGAACGCCATGGCGGTGCCCGGGTCCGGCTGCAGGAGCACCAGTCCCAGGGGGAGCCCCACCAGCACGGAGGGCACGAACATGTCGCGCATGGAGGTGAGCGCCGCCCGCTTCTGCGAGAGGTAACGCGCCAGCACCAGGATGGTGGCCAGCTTGGCCACTTCCGCAGGCTGAAAGCCCACGGGCCCCACGTAGATCCAGCTCTTGATCCCCGCCGCCGTGCCCCGCCCGGAGCCGATGACCAGCGTCGCAGCCAGCAATACCACGGAGACCACATACGACGGCACCGCCGCCCACTCCACCCACCGCAGCGGGATGCGGGAGAGCACCGTGAATGCCACCAGCGCCACCCCCAGCCACACACTCTGCCGGATCCACGCGTTCTGCGTCACGGGGTTCGGGACGTAGACCACGCCGGCGGAGTAG
>WGEM01000040.1 GCA_015492755.1 Gemmatimonadota bacterium
ACACCCGCCACCACCAGCACGACCCCCAGCCACCCGAGACCGTCCAGCCCCTGGCCGAGGAGCACCGTCGCGAGAAGGCTCGCCACCACCGGCTCGGCGGCGGTGGTGAGCGATGCCCGCCCGGCCTGGATACGTCCCAGCGCGTCGAAGAAGAGGAACTGCGCCGCGGTGATGGTGAGGGCGGCGAACGCCAGCAGGAGGCCCCACGCGGCTGCGCTGGAGGGGATCGGCGGCCAGCCGGTGAGCGGCGGCAGGAGCGCCAGGAGCACCACGCAGGCCCCCGCGGTGCTGTAGACCACCGTGGGCACCGCGCCGTAGCGCGGCGTGGCGAAGCGACCGAAGAGGGTGTAGGTGGCGTAGCTGAGACCCGCCAGGAGGCCCCAGCCCAGCCCCGAGGCGCCGAAGTGGGTCTCCGCCTCCTGCGCGCCCGCCACCGAGAGCCAGACGCCGGTGATGGTCACCAGAGCCAGCACCACGCGGGTGCGGGTGGGCCACTCGCCAAGGAGCGGTCCGGAGGCGGCGATGACGAAGGCGGGCGCCAGATAGAGGAGCGCCACCGTGGTGGGCACCCCCACCGCCGCGGTGGAGAGCTGGTAGGCGATCTGGAAGATCCCCACCGCCACGCCTCCCCCCAGGGCGAGCACCGCGAACCCGGCGGCGGAGACGCGCAGCGCCGCCGGGCGGATCACGGCGAAGAGCGCGATGAGGAGGAGCGCACCCAGCGCGGGCCGCAGGAGGGCGATGGTCTCCGGGGGCACGCCCAGCCGGAAGAGATAGACCGCGAAGATGCCGGAAGAGCCCCAGAGGGAGGCCGCCGTCAGCGCCTCGAAGTAACCCAGGAGGCCGCCGCGTGGCGTGCCGGACGGCGGCGGAGGCGAAGCGGCGTCGCCGGCGGCTTCGTCCTCAGCGATAGCCATACACCTGGTAGAGGAGGACGTAGACCACCAGCCCCGTCACCGAGACGTAGGCCCACAGGGGAAAGGTCCAGCGGGCCAGTCGCGCATGGGCGGAGAACCGGCGCTTGCGTACCAGGTACACCAGACGCACCACCAGCGGCGCCAGGAGCGCCGCCAGCGTCATGTGCGAGAAGAGGACCAGCAGATACACGGTGCGCGCCGCCCCCTCGCCGGCGAAGGTGTGGGTGCCGGTGAACGCCACGCGTGTGAGGTAGAACACCAGGAAGAGCGCCGACGCCCAGAGAGCCGTGGTCATGGCCCGGCGGTGTGCGTGGAGGCGCCGTCTGCGGATCATCACGAATCCCACGGCCAGCGCCACGGCGCTGGTGGCGTTGAGGCCTGCGTTCACCAGAGCCAGGGCGTCACCGATGCGCTGCGCGTCCATCGCCGGGTACCTGTGTGCGGGTGTCTGACGGGAGCGGGCCGCGGCAGGTCAGTCGTCCCAGGCCGCCACAGGCACCACCGCCGGGTTGGCGTTCCGCGTCGTCACCGCCACGTGCACCAGCGTCGCCAGGATGGAGGCGGCCACCAGCGTGTGCAGCGAGACGGGCACCACCGCCAGGACCGTGAGCACCGACGCGAAACCCAGGAGGACCTGGACCAGCACCAACGCCGCGGCGACGCCGGTCCAGCGCCGAACCCGTGCGGGCACGTCCGCGCCCCGCACCCACAGGGCGAAGGCGGTGACCACCACCAGCACCACGATCCCAAGCACGCGGTGCAGGAAGTGCACGGTGATGGGCGTGTTGACGAGGGGCGGGACGACGCGACCAAGGCAGAGCGGCGCGTCGGGGCAGGCCATGCCGGCGTCCATGTGGCGAACCAGCGCGCCCAGCACCGACTGCGCGAAGACCAGCACGCCCGAGAACACCGCAAAGGCGAATGCGCGGTCCGCCGCCATCGTGGAGGCGGGCTCGTCGTCACCCGCCCACGCCGTGGAGGACGCCAGCACGGTGGCCAGCGTGAGGAAGAGGAGCGCCAGCGCCAGATGGGTGGTGGAGACCAGGTCGGGCAACCGGTAGAGCACCGTGAGTCCGCCGAAGACGGACTGGATCACCAGGAGCGCCAGCCCGCCCAGACACGCCCGGAAGATCCAGGGTCGGTGGCGGGTCTCTCGACGCGCCAGCCAGGTGGCCAGCGCGAACATCAGGACCAGGCCACCCGCCACCAGCCTGTGGAGGTGCTCCCAGAACACCCCGCCACTCATCTCCGGGACCATGGTGCCGAAGCAGGTGGGCCAGTCCGGGCAGGCCAGGCTGGACTCGGTGGCGTGCACCACGCTCCCCAGCCAGAGGAGGAAGAGGGTCCAGAAGACGGTGATCTTGAAAGCGCGGGGATGGAGGAGGTCACCCGCCCGGATGTCGCTCATGATGCCGTCACCGCCTCCGCGCCGGCGGGCTCACCACCCGCTCCCTCCCGCTTCACCGCCTCCTCCAGCTTTCTCCGGTATGTCTCCATGGGGATGATGCCCCGCTCGAGCCATGTGAACCCACCCTCCAGGACGCGGCGGGCGATGCGGTACGTGGCGTCGTCGTCGTTGGCGAAGAGCTCGTCGAAGCGCTTCTCGATGCGGTCCCGGGCCATTCTGCAGTAGAGGTCGGCAAGCGCCCGGGCACCCCGCGCGTCCTCGCCCGCCTCCTCCAGGTACTTCGCGCGCACCACCGCGGCGGTCATGGTGAAGAGGTCGGCACCGATGTCCACGATACGGCCCAGCACCGCTTGCCTCTTCTCCAGCCCGGGCCCGAAGCGGACCATGGCGTGGAAGGTGGAGCGCGCCAGACGCCGGGAGGTGCGCTCCACGAAGCGTAGGTGGTGCGCCAGCGGGCCGAAGCGGCGGTACCTGGGCCAGAAGCTCCATCCGAGGAAGCGGGTGGGATACCACCATGCGTAGTGGAGTCCGGCGCGCACCAGCGCCGCCACCTTCGCGCCCGCCGAGGCCCTGGGGTTCACCAGGTCGCCCGCCACGGAGAGGTGGGTGTCCACCGCCTCGCGGGCGATGAAGAGGCGCATGATCTCCGAGGATCCCTCGAAGATGGTGTTGATGCGCATGTCCCGCAGGATTCGCTCCACCGGGTAGGGCGTCTCGCCCCGCTCCAGGAGCGAATCGTGGGTTTCGTAGCCGCGCCCGCCACGGATCTGGACCGCGTCGTTTACCAGGTCCCAGCCCGTCTCGGTGGCCCACATCTTTGCGATGGCCGCCTCGAGGCGAATGTCCAGATCCCCCGAGTCGGCCATGCCGGCGGTGAGCTCCACCACAGCCTCCATCGCGAAGGTGTCGGCGGCCATACGGGCGATCTTCTGCGCGATGGCTTCGTGGTGGCCGATGGGACGCCCCCACTGGATGCGCTCGTTGGCCCAGTCGCGGCACATCTCCAGCGCGCCCTTCCCTGCGGCGGCGCAGAAGGCGGGGAGCGCCAGGCGGCCGGTGTTGAGGGTGATGAGCGCCAGTTTGAGGCCCTTGCCTTCCTCCCAGAGGAGGTTCTCCCGCGGCACCTTCACGTTGGTGAAACGGATCACTCCGTTGGAGATCCCCCGCAGCCCCATGAAGCGGCACTCGTGCACCGTCTCCACGCCCTCCCATGCCGTCTCCACGATGAAGGCCGAGATGGGCTTCCGGCTGGAGCCGTCGGCGGCGGGGGTGCGCGCCATCACCACGATGAGTTCGGCGCGGGGACCGTTGGTGGTCCAGAGCTTCTCTCCGTTGAGGATGTAGTGGGAGCCGTCCTCCGAGAGCACCGCCGTGGTGGACATGTTGGCGGGGTCGGAACCGACGTGGGGTTCCGTGAGCGCGAAGGCCGAAAGCGCGCCGCGCGCCAGGCGGGGCAGGTAGCGCTCCTTCTGCTCCTCGGTACCGAACTTCAGGAGCGGACCCGGCACACCGATGCTCTGGTGCGCCGAGAGGAAGGCGCCCACCGAGCCGCACCGGGACGCGATGATGGCCAGCGCCCGGTTGTAGGAGAGCTGGGAGAGCTCCAGCCCACCGTACTTCCGCGGGATCTTGATGCCGAAGGCGCCCAGCTCCGCCAGCCCGTCCAGCACCTCCTGCGGGACCCACCCCTCGCGGTCGATGGCGTCACCGTCGATGTGCTCGGCGGCGAACGCCTCGAGTTTGCCAAGGAACTCCGCCGCCCGCTCCTGCTCCTCCGGGTCCGGTCGGGGATGAGGGTCGATGAGCCCCAGCTCGAAGTCCCCTTCGAAGAGCCTCCGGGCGAAGCTCCGCTTCTCCCAGTCCTGCTCACGGGCGTGCTCGGCGACTTCGCGGGCCTCGAGTTCGGATGCCAGCGTCTTGGGTTCAGCCATGGTGCGATCCTGCCGTTGCGAGCGTGACGGGAGGGCCGGTACGGGAATCCGGCGGGTACCGCCGGAGATCCCCCGCCGCCCGAAATCTAACAGGTGGAGGGGGATCGGTGGGATCCTGCCCCGGGTGTTCCCGACTGCACCCCGCCCTCGTCCTCTTCCAGGAGGAATGCGGCGATCTCCTCCGCCCGGGCGGTGGCGTCCGCCTCCCCCACCTCCATGAGCTTTCGCAGGTAATCGGGCTGGAAGAGGATGAGGGACAGGATGTCGGCGCTGCGCGTCTCCCGGGTGCCCAGACCGCGCGTCAGGAACCGGAACGCTCGGGGGAGCTGCGGCTCGTATTCCATGGCGAGTCGCCCCAGGTCCTGCGAGGGCCGGAGCGTCAGAAGGCGAATGGGACGGAAGCCGTGGCGTCTCTCCGGCGGGAGTTCCTGGATGAGGCGGTTGAAGCGCTCCATGCGCATCGCGTCGTGGTCCAGGAGGTCCAGGAAGACGGAGTTCAGCAGCACGCCCGCCACCTGTGCGGGAGGCGGGTAGCTCGAAACCGCGTTCTGCTCGGCTTCCGCGGCGCTCCGCTCGTAGCGTGTGGAGATGGCCAGGATGCGCCGCGCACCCAGGTGCAGCGCCGGGGAGAGGGGCGCCGTGAGGCGGATGCCCCCGTCGCCGTACCAGTGGTTCCCGATCCGCACCGCGGGAAAGAAGAGCGGAAGCGCCGCCGACGCCATGATGTGGTCGATGGTGAGCACGCTCTTGCGGGCCCGGCGCTGAGGGCGTTCCCACTCCTGGATGTCGCTGCCCTGGACCCACGTCACGGACTGGCCCGTGGAGTAGTTGGTGGTGGTGATGGCCACCGCCCTCAGGCACCCCCGATCCAGATTGTACCGGACGCCGGTGAGCTCTCCGTTCACGGCGTGGAGGACCTCGGCGAGGTAACGCCGCAGCGGCGTCGTGTCCACCAGCCCGCGCACCCTCGGTGGCCCGCCGAGTCCGCCGGAGACGAGCTGCCGGAGCCACCGGAAGCCGTTCAGGACCAGGGAGCGGACGTCGACGCGGAAGACGTCTTCCACGGTGAGGTTGCCCCAGAGGTGGCTGAGCTCGCGCACCGCCTGGAGGAAGGTCCCGTGGTGCGACGCCAGCATCGCCGCGTTGATGGCGCCTGCGGAGACGCCGGTGATGTAGGG
>WGEM01000041.1 GCA_015492755.1 Gemmatimonadota bacterium
ATCATGAAGAGTAGCCCGCCGAACGAGGTGGGAATCTCCGCCACATTCTCGGTGTCGTAGTTGGGATACAGCGCCCCGAACCCCAGGGCCAGGGCCGTGAGGGCGAAGGTGACCCCCACCATGGTGACGGTGGTGAGGACGAGGATGAAGGGCGAGGCCTCCAGCACCACGTTCGTGACGACGATGAGGGGGAGCGCCACGGCCAGGAGCGGGACCGTCCCCACCCAGTACTTCGCCCAGAAGAGGGTGCGCACGTCCAGCGGGGAGGAGCGCAGGAGCCACATCATCCGCCCCTCCAGCGACATGGCCGGAAAGACGAAGCGGGCGGCGATGGCCGCCACCACGAAGCCCGCCAGCCCCAGGTTGAGGAACGAGATGACGTTGATGAGGAGGAAGGACACCTCCTCGCCGGTGTAGAGGGGCAGCACGGTGATGTTGTAGACGTACACCGCCACCAGGACCGCCAGCAGGATGAGCTGCGACCACTGGGTGGTGTCCCGGAAGAAGACCCGCACCTCCTTGGCCACCAGGACCCGGGTGACGGGCCTCGCCCGGCCCAGCATGCGGTCCAGTCCCAGGGAGCGGCGCCGGCCCTCCCGCTTCTCGGCCCCCTCCTGCGCCCGCGTGAACCCGGTGTCGAAGAAGCGTCCGTGGAGCCACGCGCCCACCACCACGCACGCCGCCGCGGTGCTCCACAGGAAGAGGAAGGGAAAGGCCTGGAACGACCCGTCCAGGAAGGACATCAGCGACTCGGTGGCCCACTCCGAAGGGAGCCACGGCGAGGTGGGGGTCCGGAGCACCGCCATGAAGTCCACCAGGTCCCGGAACTCCTCGGGGCGCACCAGCCGCTCGGGACGCAGGAAACGGAAGAGGGCCACCACGCCGGCGGCGCTGAAGAGCCCCACCAGCGCCAGGAGGTCCCGGGTCCTGCGGGCGGGGAAGACGTTCACCAGCACCAGGGTGAGGGCGCTGCCCAGCACGGCGGGGATCACCAGGAAGGGCGCCATGACGGCCACCGCCAGCAGGTAGTAGCGCCAGTCCGCGGCGTAGACCACGCCGTACGCCGCCAGGAGCGGGACGGCCAGGAGCGCCACCATCCACGACGAATCCAGGAGGGTCTCCACCAGGCGGGCGCCGTACACCGTCAGCGAATCCACCGGGGCCGCCATCACCAGATCCAGATCCTCCGCCAGGAAGAAGGTGGAGAGCGCGGTGATGACGTTGGACAGCACCAGGATCATGAGGAAGGTGAGGAAGGCCAGCCCCAGGAGCTTCGCCGAGAGGAGGTGTCCGATCCCCTGCGTGCCCCGGAAGTACAGGAGCATGCGGAAGATCACGGCGAAGATGAGGGCCCAGAAGAAGGTCCCCACGAAGCCCAGCAGGAGCGCCTTGAAGAGCCGCCCCTCGTCGCTGCGGGCCCGGTTGAGGCGGGTCCGGAGCTTGGGGCCCAGGAGCCAGAGGATCCCCGCCGGGCTGCGGGCGGCTGCGGGTGGGCTCACCGCCCCGTCCCCTCCGGCGTGATGAGCGCCTGCCGGAGGCCGTCGATGACGTCGGCCATGGCCTCGCCGCCGGTGACCTTCAGGAAGATCTCCTCCAGGTGGGCGCCCCGGACGTCGTCTCCCGCCTGCGCCCGGAGCTCGTCCATGCTTCCCAGCGCGATGATCCGCCCCTCGCTGATGATGGCGATCCGGTCGCAGAGCGCCTCGGCCACCTCCAGCGTGTGGGTGGAGAGGAAGACGGTGCCGCCCTCCGCCACGAAGGTGCGGAGCAGATCCTTCAGGAGCCGCGCGGAGCGGGGGTCCAGCCCCACCATGGGCTCGTCCACCACGATCATCTCGGGCTGGTGGATGAGCGCCGAGCTGATGAGGAGCTTCTGGCGCATCCCGTGGGAGTAGCTCTCGATGAGCTCGTCCTTCCACTCGTTCAGATGGAAGAGCTCCAGGAGGCGGTCCGCCCGCCGCTCGGCCTCGGCGCCGTCCCGTCCCCACAGCCCCGCCACGAAGCGGAGGAACTCCCCGCCGGAGAGCTTCTCGTAGAGGTAGGGCCGGTCGGGGATGTAGCCCAGGCGGGCCTTGGCGGCCCCGGGATCGGAGGCCATGTCGTCG
>WGEM01000042.1 GCA_015492755.1 Gemmatimonadota bacterium
GAAAGAAGCCCGGTGCGCCGGAGCGCACCGGGCTTCCATCATACACCGAAAGTCGGGAAGGATCGAGTTCTTTCGGGCAAGATGCGTGCAGGCACCCGCGTCTCCTACCAGATGGGCGCGCTGGCGGCGCGCTCCACCGTGAAGGTCCGGGTGTACTCCTGGTCGCCCACCTTGAGCGTCACGGTGTACGTACCGGGCTCCACCCGCTCACCCCGCTCCATGCGGCCGGGGAAGAGCCCGAACCCGAAGCGTCGGAAGCCGCGGCCCTGCGGCGTGCCCCGTACGGCCTGCACGATCCGCTGCTGGAGCGTCCGGGCGCCCCCGCCGAAGCCGCCTCCCTGGCCTCCCGCCACGGGACGGCCCTCCGCGGGACGCTCCACCCATTCCTCCGAGCCGCCACCGCCGCCGCCGCCGCGTCCGGAGAACCGGAAGGTGGTGCCCTGGGTGCGGAGCCGCTCCACGGCATCGTTCACCCGCTCCTCGTCCTCGCCGGCGGCGATGAGGGAGTCCACCACCACCGCAAGTCGCTTCTCCACGGCGATGGAGTCGCGCACCTCAGAAGGCGAGAGCGGCAGTCGCTTCGAGGGATAGCGAAGATCCCAGCTCACCCGGTGCAGCCCGCGTGTGCGAGCACCCCGGAGCGTGGCTACCTCGTTCCCGTCGGCGTCCGTGACCACCAGCTCGGCGCGCTCGTCCAGAGCGTCACCCAGCCAGTACACGAACTCCGCTCCGGCGCCCGGCGTGGGCGCCTCGAAGAACGCCTGCGCCGTGAACTGCCCCCCCGTGGGCGGCAGCCCGAAGTGGAAGGCCGGCTTCGGCTCGAAGAGATGCGCGTCGGATTCCACCACGCGCCGGGTGAGCTGCTGGAGCGCCACGATGTCCACGATCCAGATGGAGCGCCCGTGCGTGCCGGCGATGAGCTCCCGGTCCCGAGGATGGATCTGGAGGTCGTGCACCGGCACGGTGGGGAAGCCCTCCATGAAGCGCTGCCAGTGCTCACCCCGGTCCAGCGACACGTACACGCCCACGTCGGTGCCCACGAAGAGGAGATCCGGGTTCACCGGGTCCTCGCGGATCACGTGCACGAAGTCGGGACCGCCGGTGGGCAGGTTACTCGCGATGGAGCGGAAGCGCTCGCCGCCGTCGTCGGTGACGAAGACGTAGGGCGTGAAGTCGCCCCGGCGGTGGTTGTCGAAGGTGATATAGAACCGCTCCGCCACGTGCTTCGAGGGCTCGATGCGACTCACGTAGGTTCCGTCGGGCACCAGGCCCTCGAAACGGCCGGTGAGCTCCACCCACGTCCCGCCGTCGTCGGGCGACATCCAGACGTTGCCGTCGTCGGTCCCGGCGTAGAGCACGCCCTGCCTGAGCGGCGACTCCGCCAGCGAGACGATGGTGGCGAAGGTCTCCGCGCCGGTGAGGTCGGGGGTGATGCCGCCCGTCTCCTGGGTACTGATGCGGATCTTCTCCGGATCGGCGCGGGTGAGGTCCGGCGAGATAGGCACCAGGTCGTCGCCCATGTTGGTGGACTTGAGCACCCGGTTCGCCCCGGCGTAGACCACGTCGGGGTTGTGCGGCGAGAGGAAGAAGGGCGTGTTCCAGTTGTAGCGGAGCTGGAGCGCCGCCGAGTCCGCCGAGGCGCGCGCCTGGAGATCTTCGATGCGCGCCCGGTGCTCCTGGGGCATGGGCTGCGTGGAATCGGGCCAGAGCATGGCGATGGAGTCCTGATACTCCCGGTAGCTCTCGCGCCAGTCGGGCCGGCCCAGCGAGACCCGCTCGCCGGTGGCCAGGTTCGAGCGGCCCATGTTGCCGCCCTGCGACTCGGAGTAGACGATGTTGGGATCGCGTGGATCCTGCTGCGTCACGAAGCCGTCGCCTCCGCTCACGCGGAACCAGTCGTAGTTGGTGATGGGTCCGTTGGGCTTCCGGCTGGGTCCGCACCAGGAGTAGTTGTCCTGGAGGCCGCCGCACACCCGGTACGGCACGCCCATGTCGTAGCTGATGTTGTAGAACTGGCCCCAGGCGTAATTGTTGGGGAACCAGTAATTGCCGCCCCGGTCGAAGGTGATGGCGATGCCGCCGTCGTTGCCCACCACGAAGCGGTCCGGGTCCACCGGGTCGATCCACATGGCGTGGAAATCCACGTGGACCTCCTGCGCGGCGTTGCCGGCACTCTCGCCCCCGTCCGGCGACCAGCGGAAGCTGGAGAAGTAGACCCGGTCGGGGTCCTGCGGGTCCACCCAGACTCCGGAGTAGTAGAACGGCCGGGAGTTGAAGGCGTTCACCCGCCGCCAGCTCTCGCCTCCGTCGTCGGAGCGGTACAGGCCGCTGAGGCGCTCCTCCTCACCCTCCGGAGCCGCCGCCTCCACCATGAGGTACATCACCCGCGGATAGCTGGGCGCGAAGGCCACGTTCATGCGGCCCAGCTCGGTGGTGGGGAGACCCTCGGGCTGGACCTTCTCCCAGGTGTCGCCACCGTCGGTGCTCTTCCAGAGCCCGCTCCCCGGCCCCCCGCTCTGCAGGTAGTACGGGCCCCGCTGCCGCTCCCAGCTCGTGGCGAACATGATGTTGGGATCCTTCGGATGGATCTCCACGTCCTCGAAGCCGGCGCGGTCGTTGGCGAAGGCCACGCGCGTCCACGTCTCACCCCCGTCGGTGGTCTTGTAGAGCCCGCGCTCGCCGCCGGTGCGCCAGAGCGGTCCCAGCGCCGCCACGAAGACGATGTCGGGGTCGGTGGGGTGCACCACGATCTGGCCGATGTGCTCGCTCTCCTTGAGCCCCTTGAACTCCCACGTGAGCCCGCCGTCGGTGGACTTGTAGACGCCCCCGCCGGGGGAGATGGAGTTGCGGGAATCCTCCTCGCCGGTGCCCGCCCAGATCTGGTCGGGGTCGCTGGGGGCGATGGCGATGTCGCCCATGGACACCACCCGCTCGTTCTGGAAGAGGGGCCGGAAGGTGATGCCGTTGTTGGTGGTCTTCCAGATTCCGCCGGCGGCGGTGGCCACGTAGAAGGTCTTCGAGGGGCTGGGGAGCCCTTCGATGTCGGTGACGCGGCCCGCCATGTTGGCGGGGCCGATGGAGCGCCAGCGGAAGCCCTCCAGGAGCGTTTCGTCGAGCTGGACCTCCTGGGCGGAGGCGGCGGACGGCGCCGCAAGCGCCACGGCGGA
>WGEM01000043.1 GCA_015492755.1 Gemmatimonadota bacterium
CTCCAGATGCACACCTCGACGGTGGAGGACACCGGGTACACCGCGCCGCCGGACCCGTTGGGTTTCCTGCGCAGTGGCGTCCACCTGGTGACCCACGAGTCCTACATCGCCTTCGGAGCCACGGACTGCGAGTTCTCGGACAACGTGGGGAACGGCGTCTACGCGATGACCGAGAACTCCATCCTTGCGAACGACATGGACTTCCCGACCGGCCTCTACGTGGACGTGCGCGACAGCGGCTTCCACGGCAACGGGGGGAGCGGGTTGTTCCTGGACGGGTCCCCGGACAAGGGTCAGTCCGGGTTCCAGGGCGGAATCGTGGGCGGCACCTACGACTTCTACCTCGGTCCGGACCCCATCCGCAATCAGCCCATGCACGCCATGGCCCCGCTCCTCGTGGGCGAGGACGGCATCCAGGCCGACGGTCGCCTGCCGGATGGTCAAGGCGTGGCGGAGGCGTGCGGCTTCAGCAACAACGGGGCCTACGGCATCCGGGTTCGGTTGCGTGGCGGCTCGCTCACCGGGACGGGTTCGCGCGGCTTCGCCTCGATGCGTTTCGTGGACGACTACGTGTGGAACAACGCCCTGGGCGGCTATCGCGCCGACCTGTCGCCGGCACCGGGCAACGACACGAACCCGTACCTCCTGACGCCCATCGTCCACAGCACCTTCGCCGACAACGCCGGGTGGTCGGTGGAGGTGGTGCCGTTCCAT
Organism: Gemmatimonadota bacterium; assembly: GCA_015492755.1. Classification (GTDB taxonomy): domain Bacteria; phylum Gemmatimonadota; class Gemmatimonadetes; order Longimicrobiales; family Gaopeijiaceae; genus S146-37. Next base: position 715 of record WGEM01000043.1, read on the forward strand.
CCGGGCAGCGGCAACACCGTGACCCGCTTCTACTGGCAGGACGAGACGGGGGCGCAGAACTTCCTGGTCACCTCGCTCTTCCACAGCGTGTTCCAGCGACAGAATCCCGGCACCGACGACTTCGGGCCGGAGCTCGTGAACCTCCTCGTCTGGGATGACGGTGCGCAGGGAGACTGGTGGGGTCAGGAAGACCGGATAGGCTGGGCCTCGATCCGTGCTCATTACGGGGCGATTTCGAATACCACTTCGTGGTCTACGCAGGACTCGGCGCCTTTCCTCGGCCCGTTCGACCCGGCGTCGCGGGACTGGCGGCGGTATTCCATGGACGAGGCTCAGATGGGGAACCATCCCGCTTTCTTCAAGAGCGGCGATTACCTCCATGCAGGACGGGACCTGTCCGAGGACCACGACGACATCGAGGGGGTGTCGCGCCAGCCGATGCCTACCCACACCAGGGATCTCGGAGGAGAAGAGGGTTGATGTGATGGCGTCCTTGCTCCTCGCTCTCCTCCTCTCGCCTTGGCAAGGCCCGGAATGGGTGGTCGAAGAGGTCCGCCCTCCCCTGTCTCCGATCGTCGGCGACGAGGTCCTGATGCAGCCTCCCGAACCGCAAGGAGACTTCGACGGTGATGGGCTGGTGGACGGATTCCTGTATGCGAACACCATGCAGGTCTTTGAGGTCTTCTACGGATTGTTCCACGGCCCAGGGGCCGGGGAGACCACCTGGATGTGGAAACCCTTCTTCGCAGGCCTCGACCTGCCGATGGAGTCGTGTCTGATCCACACCCCCTTGGGCCCCGGGATGGTCTCCCGAGATCTCGCCCTCGGCAACTACCTGACGGTACGTCGTCTCGTGCCACCTTTCGACGTCCTGGTCTCGGTCTATCCCGTCCCCTTCCAGCGCCTGATGCGGGCGGACGACGTCGATGGAGATGGCTGGGAGGAGGTCTTCTATGCGATTGGAGCCCTTGCGCAGGCGGACCGGACCATCGGTCTCCTCGATGGTGCGACGCTGGCTCCGATCTGGGAATACCGCGGACCCTTCGCGGATTGGGGAGAGCTGCCGCCGAGGACGTGGGTCGGCCCGATGCCGGACCTGGACGGCGACGGAGTGGGGGACGTGATGGTCCAGTGGATGATCGCCCTCGGCGGCACCTTGAACGATCTCGTGATGCAGTCCTCGGCCCACTCCGGTGTGGACGGTCACGTGTTGTGGTCGAACTCGGCGCCGGGCGGTGGTTTCCAGAACTACCCCGCCTCCGGTCTCGACTTCACGGGGGACGGGGTGATGGACCTGATCCTGTCCGGTGGCCGGACGGTCCGCGCGGTGGACGGCGCGACGGGGGCCATCCTCTGGGACCAGGTGGAGCCGGACTGGATCCACGATTCCGCCCCCGAAGGGATGGTCGCCGGCGGCATCCATGCGTCCATGCTCACCCGCGACCCGACGGGCCGCGTCGTCGCGACGATCGTGATGCGCTACCAGACGGCCTATCCGAGCAACGACTACACCATGATCCGCGCGATCCACCACGTGGACGCCGCGACGGGAGTCTGGCTGGGCATGGCGACGATGCCGGAGAACCTCCAACCGTGGTTCCCGGAGCCGTTCCACGACTGGGAGTGGGAGGACCGGTACTGGCAGCGCCCCCTGGGCGACGTGGACCGCGACGGCCTGGGCGAGTACGTCTTCCAGGTGGCCGCGAACCTCTACGACGAGCCCGGCGTGGGATCCAACCCCCCTTCCTACCTGGTGACGCTGGGCCAGCGGACCCTCTGGGCGCCGGAGCGGGTGAAAGCGGGCGGCCGCTTCCGCGCCGAGGTGCGGATCCCGTCGTCGCCCGGCCACGATTTCTTCCTCCTGGCCTCCCGAACCTTCGACCGCCGCGGCGGAGTGGAGGTGGACGGGTGGAAGACCCACCTGGCCTCGGACGCCTGGCTGACGCGCACGCTGACGAGCCGCGCGCTCTCCGGAACGCTCGACGCCGAGGGCCACGGCGTGGTCGAGTTCACCCTGCCCTTGAACCCCGCCCTCGCCGGGACCGCCCTCTACACCAAGGCGGTCGTCCTGGAACCGGGCACGACCGACCAAGTGTGGACCATGTCCACCCTCGGCCGGACCGAGATCATGGACTGACCATGCTCGCCGCAGCGCGGGGCCCGACCGCCTCGGCGGGACGGTTGGTCCGTTGCGGTCACGGTTCGGTGCGGGGTGGTTCGCAGGCGGTGCCGCGACAGAGGTAGAGGGTGGCCTTGCCGTCGCGGGCCGTGCGGTCGGTGAAGAGCTCGAGCTCCGCGTCGGGCACCGCTTCGGCGCGGAACACCGGGACCACCTCCAGCCAATCCGGCGAGCGCAGCGCCGCGCGCCAGGGGGCCAACGATGCCGGGTCGCCGGTCCCGACGACGACGCCCACGGCCGGTTCCTCCACCGCCCAGGGCAGGATGCGCAGGGTCGAGAGGAAGGCGGTCGGGCTGCGCCGCAGC
>WGEM01000044.1 GCA_015492755.1 Gemmatimonadota bacterium
CCTTCGTACTCCTCCACGGGCATCGGGAAGCAGGTGGCGTCTCCGTACTGGCCCCACTCCGCCACGGGGTGCCCCCCGCTGGGGAACATGTTGTCGCCGTTGCGGAGCCACCGCCGCAGGTCACCCAGGCGGAAGCCGCCCAGGTAGAGGTCCTTCCCGCGCTGCCTCCGGAGCTCCATGGTGAGGTCCCGGCCCGTGAGGTTCACCGGGCTCTCATTCCCGAAGGCCCGGCGCTCGTTCACGAAGTCCAGCACCCCCGAGGGGTTGGACCCCAGGGCGTCGGCGGCCTCCCAGAAGTGGTGCCGTGCCTCCAGCCCGTCCGCCAGGAGGATGTCGGTGCCCCGTTCGAACGAGGCGGGCTGCCCGCCCGAGGCGATGGTCTCGCCGTTGTACCCGCTGAAGCGGAGCCCCTGGTACGGCGTGTACAGGGGGGTGAGGCGGTTGTGGCCCGTCCGCCAGGTGGGCCAGTGCTGGACCCGCGGGTCCGTCAGGTAGCTGTCGAGCCCCTGCTCGAGCCAGCGGCCCGGGCCGCCCGCCAGGAAGGCCGGGTGGACGCCGAGGGAGTGGTTCGCGCCGGTGACCCGCGACCACAGGGTATTCCCGGGCGCGTCCAGGTTGTCCTCGCCGGCGTACTCCACCCACCAGGTGAAGTCGGCGGGGACCTGTCCGGCCCAGGTCATCACCTCGCTGTAGTTGCCCAGGTTCAGATGGGCACGGGCCAGCCCCACCCGGGCCAGGTTCGCCAGATCGTCGTCTCCGGCGGCCTGCGCCACCTGGAGCGCCTCGGTGAAGCGGTCCACCGCGAATCCGTACAGGTCCAGCGGCGCGTAGATCTGCGATCCCACGTTGATGGTGGCCTCGCACATGGCGTCGCCCAGCATGATGTAGGCGTAGCCGGCGTAGTTCAGCACCGTCGCCATGCGGGCGTCGGACGTGGCGTTGGGAATGAGCCCGTTCCGGAACCGGCCCGCCACGCTGTCGGCCATGGCTCGGGCGGCGCTCAACTGCGAGAACATGGCGTCGGGCGGACCCTCGTCGTAGCTGATGATCCGCTGGTTCACCCGCGCCGTCTGCTCCCAGTTGATCCCCGTCACCTGCATGTCGGTGAGCATGCTCCCCGTCCAGATGAACGGGTCGTCGTACGCGGCGTTCAGGGCGCCGATGACCGACTGCACCAGTACGTCGGCCAGCGCCGGGTCCGTGAGGAGCTCTTCCGAGATCTGCTCGGGATTCTGCACGTCGAGCAGTTCGTCTGCGATGTTGCACCCGCCGAGGAAGGCGAGCCCCACCCCCAGGGTGACGAGCCTCATCCCTCCGCGGAGCCTCTTGGATGATGTCATTTCCTTATCCTCGCTGCATGCGTCGATGGGTTCGATGCGTCCGTGGCGGAGCGCTCAGAAGGCGAACCGCATGGAGAGAGCCCAACGCCGCATCATGGGCATCGAGGCATAGTCCAACTGCGTGAAGTTCCGCAGGCTGTAGAACGACACCTCGGGATCGTACATCACGTCGTCCAGGCGGTACCTGGTCCAGTACCAGAGATTCCGTCCGGTGACGGTGATGGCGGCCCGGTCGGCCCCCACCTTCGACGCCAGGTCCGGCGGAAGGTTGTAGGTGAGCGACACCTCCCGGAGCTTCACGAAGTCGGCGGGCTGGATCCACTTCCAGGTCTGCCGGCTCCTGGCCGCGGCGATCTCCGCCGCGGTGGCGGGATCGGGATTGGGCGTGTTCACCAGCTTCGAATTCCGGTCGATGCGGTTCCGGATGGAGCACATGGCGCACCACTGGTAGTGGCCGCCCTTGTAGTCCAGGTTCGCGAAGAGCTGGAAGTCTCCGAAGAGCGTCACCGTGTTGGACCAGGCGATCGCCCGCGTGGGGAGCATGGGTCCCATGTAGATCTCCTGGCACTCGTCCGGCGACCAGGTGGGATCGGACGGGGCCCACCGGCACTGGTTCCGCAGGGTGACCTTTCCGTTGGCGTCCAGGATGGGCACGCCGTTGGCGTCACGCTCGACGTCCACCGCCCAGAACCCGCCCAGCGGGTAGCCTTCCCGGTGGCGCTGCACCGACGCGAAGGCGCCGAACGTCACCTCCTCCAGCACCGGCGTACCGTCGGGGAAGGTGCCGAAGCTCACCAGCTCGTTCCGGTTCAGGCTGAGGGCGACGGTGCTGTTCCACTCCAGCGTCCGGGTGTGGACGGGAGAGGCGTTGAGGAGCAGCTCGGCGCCCCGGTTGAGGATCTCA
>WGEM01000045.1 GCA_015492755.1 Gemmatimonadota bacterium
GAAGCGGTAGATGTTCTCCACCACCACGATGGCGTTGTCCACCAGCATCCCCAGCGCCAGGATGAGGCTGAAGAGCACCACCATGTTCATGGACACGTCCATCACCTTCAGCACCATGAAGGAGAGGAACATGGAGGAGGGGATGGAGACGGCCACGAAGACGGAGTTGCTCAGCCCCAGGAAGAAGAGCAGGACCCCGACGATGAGGATGAGCCCGGAGATGATGTTGTTCTCCAGGCTGGAGACCATGTCCTCGATCTGCTCCGTCTGGTCGGAGGTGATGGCCACCTCCGTCGACGGCGGAAAGAGGGGCCGCATCTCGTCGAGCACCTCCCGGACCGCGGCGGAGGTCTCGATGATGTTCTCGCCGGACCGCTTGATCACGTCCAGCGTCACCACCGCCCGGCCGTCGAGGCGGGCGTAGCTCTCCCGCTCCGCGAACCCGAAGTCGACGGAGGCCACGTCCCGCACGTACACGGGGCGTCCGTCCTTGACGGTGACCACCAGGTCCTCGATGAGCGACGGGTCCTCGAACTCTCCGTCCACCCGGAGGAGGTACTTGCTCTCGCCCACGTCGATGGATCCGCCCGGAATGTTGACGTTCTCGTCCCGGATGGCGTCCACCACGTCGTTGAGCGCGAGCCCGTAGAACTTCAGGCGGACCAGGTCCACGTCCACCTGCACCTCCCGCTCCAGACCGCCCCGCAGGTCGGCGCGCAGCACGGCGGGGATCTGCTCCAGCCGGTCCTGGAGCGTCTCTCCGAGCTCCTTCAGGCGCACCAGCCCGTAGTCGCCGGAGAGATTCACCTGCATGATGGGGATCTCGGAGAAGTTGAACTCCACGATGGCCGGCTCCTCCGCGTCCTCGGGAAGGTCGGGCTTCGCCAGGTCCACCTTCTCCCGGACCTTCTGCAGCGCGGCGTCCAGGTCCACCGAGGTGCCGAACTCCGCCACGATGCTGGAATAGCCCTCCACCGAGGTGGACGTGAGCTCATCGATCTCGGAGATCGTGGAGAGATCCTCCTCCAGGACCCGGGTGATCTGGCTCTCCACGTCCGCCGGCGAGACCCCGGGGTAGGCGGTGTTCACGGCGATGATGGGGATGGCCAGCTCCGGGAACGACTCCTTCGGGATGGCCCGGTAGGAGAAGATGCCCATCACCGTGATGATGGCCAGGAGCACCAGCACGCTGGTGCGGTGCTCGACGGCGTAGCTGGCGGCCCGGAACTCCTTGAAGCGCTCCAGGAAGCGCACGCCGCCGGCGGGGCCGCGCTCCTCGCCGGCGCCGGGCCCACGATTCCGGTCACTCATCTCCGGTCCCCCTCCGCCGGGCGCCCCGGGGCGCATCATGCCTCGTCCGGCGACCGGACCACCCGGACCCGGTCCCCGTCCGCCACGGACTTCTGTCCCACCACCACCAGCAGCTCGCCGGGACGCAGCCCGTCCTCCACCACCACGCGGTTCTCCTGGGCCGGGCCCAGCTCCACGGCGCGTCGCCGGGCGACGGCCGCCTGGCCCGTCCCCTCCACCACGTAGACCACGTATCCGTCCTCCACCCGTACCAGCGCGTCCTGAGGAACCACCACGGCCGCATCCCGCTCCTGGCGGGTAACCCGCACGCTGGCCACCATCTCGGGCTTCACCAGCCCGCCGGGGTTGGGCAGGCGCATCTCGATGGTGAAGGTGCGGTTCTGGGGATTCACCGTGGCGCCCACGAAGGTCACCGGCGCGGTGAACTCCCGGCCGGGGAAGACATCGAAGTCGATGCGTGCCTCCACCCCCGCCTCCAGGTCGGCGGCGTACCGCTCCGGCACACCCGCCACGATCTTCACCGGGTCCAGCGTCACAACCCGGGCCACCGCCTGGCCGGGGCTCACCATGCTGCCCACCTCGACGAAGCGCTCGTCCAGCACGCCTTCGAAGGGGGCGCGGATGGTGGTCCGCTTCAGGCGCTCCTCCAGCGCTCTCAGGCTCGCAGCCGTCTGTTCGGCGGCGAACTTCGCCTCCAGGTAGGCGATCTCGGAGCCCACCCGGTCCTCCTCCCACAGACGGCGGCGGCGCGCCCAGGTC
>WGEM01000046.1 GCA_015492755.1 Gemmatimonadota bacterium
CAGGTGTGCAAGCCGAAGTTCAGCCTCGAAGTCGTCTGGCGCATCAGCAAAGTGCTGGGCATTGGCCTCGAGGAACTGCTGGATCCGCGTTGACGAAAAACGGATCGTCGTTAGGGGGTTGCATCGGGCTCGGGGCCAGGGGCATTAGTTCGATGCGGTGGCCTGTGGCGTGCCAAGTGATCGCCCCCTCCACCGAAGTACTCTTCCCCTGACTTGCGGTCGAGTCGTCCAAGGCAGGGGGAAGCAGGAAGGGGAAGGTCGCGGAGCGAGTGCGCCCATGACTTCGATGCTCGACAATACAGCTCATAACCCGGACTGACTCTGCTATGACGCGTGTGTCGGCGAGACGGCGAGTCCACATGCCCGATCACCGCCCCCGCTGGTGCCCCGTACTCCTCGCGGCAATCGTGGCGGTCGGGCTGACCGTGGCATCCGGATGCACCGCGGAATCATCCCCAGACAGCCGCGCGGTGGGGATCGCCTTCGACACACTGGCACGCATCAGCTTTGCGGGCTTGCCGACCCCGGAGCCGAATGCCCCTGTGGCCGTCTCTCCGCGTTCCGGTCGCTACGCAATTGCACCGAGAGCGGACGACGGGCAGATCATGATCTTCGAACCCACGGGAGAGCCGTTCCGGACGATCGGATCCTTCGGGGAGGGCCCCGGAGAGTTCAAAAGGGTGACGTCCCTTCTGTTCGGTCCGGACGATTCGTTGTACGTCTTCGATTCCACGAATGGTCGGATGTCAGTTTTCGGACCCGATCTTCACTTCGACCGGGATGCCGGTATGCGCGTGCACTTCTTCTCTGTCGCGTGGGCAGCACCGGGGGTTCTGGCGGTCCAGGGCAGGTTCCGGGACTTGGAGGCCCCCGGCTTCCGAGCTCGACTGTACAGAGATGGTCGGATGATCCCCTTCGCGTACGAGTCGGGAATCCAGTACATGAACCAGGTCGAGTCCAACTACCGGCCGATGTCCCCGGCGGTGGACTCCGGAGTGTGGATCTCGGAATTCAGGAGTATCGGTGCACGCCGGTTTCTCGCCGACGGTTCCGTGGCCGAGGAGGTGGATCTCGAAACGGAGTTCATGCAGGTCGTGCCCGAGAATGCCGCTGCCTGGGAGGGCCTGATCGACACGAGGGCGGGAGTCCTCGGAATCAGTCAGGACAATTCCGGAGCCCTCTGGTTCCTGATCGGGCTGCCCGCCCGGCGGCTTCCCGAGCCACCGGCAACCAGGCACACCGAGCGCCCTGCCACCACAATCACCCCTGACGACCTGGCCGATCATGTCCTTGGCGTCACGGACCGAGCTCGCACGGCCTGGCTGGCGCGACGGAGCTTCGACTACTTGGACGGGAACCTACTTCCGGACGGGCGCGCGTACCTCTGGTCCGAGGACTTGCTCGGTGAAAAGTCGCTGACGGTTGTTCGATTGTTGATCGATGATTCCCCAAAACCAAAGGAGTAACCATGCGTAGGACACTATTAAGGTCCTTATCATGGGCCTCGGACTTGCAGTCTCAACTCCGCCGGCGGCGGCCTCAGGGCCGGGAGTGTGCGGCGACTGCGAGGAAGAGTTCTATCAGTGGCCGTTGAAGCAACATACTAGCCCATCGAGCTCTACGGGGGACGACAGTTGTAGTCGTTATACCTGCCACTCCGGCGACAAAGCAGGAAGTTGTCTGGCCTACCACCCATCAGGCTGTGGTCTTGCGTCTATACCCGATCTAGAATCAATCGAAGACGACCCTGAATCGCTCGACGCCGTGCTGGCTGTCGACGGGGTGAAGGTGGCGACGGCGCCGGACGGAGGGCGCATCCTGCTCGACTGCGCAGGCGTGAACGCTCTTGTGTACATCGCACCGCGAGGGTTCCCGGAGCACGATCGCGTGAGCGAATGAGGCAGTTCTCCACGGGCGAGAAGCGTTCGTGACCCAGGGGCCGCGGCTTCGAAGACGCCCCGTGGGGCCTCCCGCCTTGAACACGCGCGGGCTGGGGCGTGTGAGCGCCCCGGCCCTCCCTCCGGTGGACGCGCCCGGTCGCGGCGTCCTCTTGCTCAGCCTGATGCTGGCTGTGATCGGCCTCGGATGCGCGGATGCGGGCGCGCCGACGTCCACGGCAACTCCACCAGTTGTAGCCAACCGCGTCCACAAGGAAGGCGCTTCCGGTGGGGTTTTTACGCTCGTGGAGGACCTCCGCGTCGGGTTGGACGGGCGAGCTGCGGAACGGGGTTTCCAGAGCGTCGCTGCGATCGAGGTGGGCGAGGACGGTTCGATCTTCGTTCTGGACTTCGACACGCAGCAGGTATCGCGATTCGACAGTCACGGCAGTCCGCTGGCCGTATTCGCTGGGAAGGGGTCTGCTGACCAACAACTCACACAGGCTGCAGGCCTTAGCCTTGCGCCCGACGGCACAGTGTGGGTGTGGGACTATGGTCGCGACCGCTTCGCGGTGTACAGCCGGCGCGGGACGTACCTGAAGTCCGTCGGCCGAATCGTGGAGGGGACCCTCTTCCCCTGGAGGGGCGGGTTTCTGGCCGATGGTCGGCTCGTGGATTGGGGGGTCCGCCTCGGACCGAAGCCCGCTTCCGGCGGTACGCAATCCATATCATACGTTCCGGCGCCGATGGGCCAGGAGGGCGGTCCGTCAGAGGAGTCCATCATGCCGGTGGAATTCGTGGCTCCACTGAGCCGCGGTGGCCGGCGCATTCCGTATGCCTCCAATCGGACTGTCGCGGTGGAGCGCAATGGTGACCTGTGGCTCGCTGACCCCTCGGTGTACCGGGTCCACAGGCGCGCCCCTTCGGGTGACACACTCCTTACGTTCTCGCTCGAGGTGGAAGCCGCAGCTGTGTCCGAGACACAGATCGACTCGATCCTGGCGGCACAGCTTCCCTTCAGGGAAGGTCGCCGGCTTCAACGCGACGAAATCCCCTCCCGCTTGCCGATCGTGCGGCGGTTGTTCTCTGACGAGGTCTACGTCTACGTGATGCCGCACGATGCGTTTGACGAGCTGGGCACGGTGATCGATGTGTTCCAGCACGACGGTCTCTTCGTTGACCGCGTACGCCGCCCCATCCAGGCGATGTTTCCGTTTCCGGCCCCTGTCGCTCGAGCCGGTTACATCTATGCCGGCGTCCAGGATTCACTCGGGGAGTTCGTCTCACGCTTGAGGCTCGAAGAACGGGGAGGGTAGGCAAAGGTCCGGAGCTGAGGACTCTGTCTTGCCGGCCGTGGGTTCGCCGCGCTGCGGGCCTCAGTGTAGGGCCGGCAAGCTGTGTACCAGCAGCACTGCGCCCGTGGATCGGGACCGCATCTCGCGCCCTTCCAGCATGCCGCTGGAGCCCGCGTGCGTCATCCGGACAGGAAGACGTAGCGTAAGACGCTCATCCTAGGTGCAACGGATGGAAACATTCGCCGGTAGCCACCAGAGTCCCTACCCACGGAAGCCGCGTGTGGTCTGGCCGCGCGCTCCAGTCCCGTGTGAACGCTCGGGCCGTGCGGGAACAACTCCACGGCGTGCTCCAGGCGACGTCCCCCGATTCTGCCACCTTGTTCGCCTACGTAGAGGCCCGACTGTCGAAATGATCCGAATCACAGCTCGGCGGGTCGCGCTAGGGGCGGGTATCGTGATGACCATCTGCGCCGGAGCGTTGTCAAACCTCGCCGCCCAGGAGGCGTCTCCCGCGCAGACGTGGGTGATCGACCCCGTCCCCGTGACGGAGGTGGATGGTTCCGGAGATCCCTACGGCGGGCCGTTCCGGTTCGTCAACGATGCCATGCTCCTGAGCGACGGAACGCTCGTCGTGCTCCAACGGGCACGGGATTTCTTCGAGCTGCGCTACTTCGACGCCGAGGGGAGGAGGCTCGGAAGTGCCGGTGGGAGTGGGGACGGGCCCTTCGAGTTCCGGACGCCGGTGTACGGTCTCAACCGGCTCGATGGAGATTCGGTGTTCGTGGTCAGTCGGGCGGCCCGCTACGCGGTCTTCGGGCCGCGGGGTGAAGAGGTGCGGTCGGGGCGACTCCCGTTCACCTTCCAATGGTCAGCAGTGCCCCTCTCCCTCGCGGACTCCGACACCTTCTGACGTGGAGGATGTCCGACGAGAGCTACGGACAGAGGGACCTCCGCGGTGCGCCACCGAGCCGATCGAGGTTGGTCGTGGAAGTCATTGAACTGTCGTCGGGCGCCTCCAGGGCGGTCGGTGCCGTCGACGGTGGCACGACACACATGACAGAGGAGGGGCTCTACCTCCACACACCATTTGATGGCTTCTCACGCGTCGAGGGAGGAGGCGGGTGGGTGTGGTTCGCGAACACGCGTGACCCTTACCTGACGGGGGTGTCCGTCCGTGACACGACGCTCCGCGTTCGTGTACCCCTGCCGGATCCGCGGCCCGTGACGGCCCGGGATCGGAGCGCCTGGAAGGAGTTCGATCTCACTGGAGTATCGGAGGCCATCCGGGCGCAGTACGCGCGCCACCATCGCACGGTGGAGTTCCCGGAGGTCATGCCCAGGATGGAGTACCTGACGTTGGAGCCGGACGGAACGGTGTGGGTCCAGCGGTACGCGCCTGCGTGGAGTACGGAAGACTACACCTGGGACGTCTACAGCACGGAGGGGGTGCGCGTCGCCGTCGCAACGCTACCGTATGCGTTGATCGGGCCTGGCGGGCGGCGGCGAACCGGGAGCGAGATTTCGAACCCCGTGCGGGGTATCCTCGGAGACCGGATGGTGATTCGGGCCACGAACGAGTGGGACGAGAATATCGTTCGCGTGCTTCGCATCCGAAGGGGACGGGATAGGTCGCGGTGAGGTCGAGCGCGCCCCCCCTACGACACCGGCCTCCGCTTCGGCACCAGCCGCACCGCCCAGAGCCCTGAGTTGGTGTCGGCGAAGAAGATGTGCCCTTTGTGGGGCATGGTGCCCCAGACCATGGTGGCGTTGGGGGTGTAGCCCACCGGAGAGACCGACTTGAACACGGCGATCTCGCGCCCCTGCGTGTAGAGGTTGCCCATGAGCTCCCCGCTCACGTCCACGATGCGGAGGCCACCTTCGTAGTAGGCCTGATAGAGCTTGTCGTCGGCCACCCACATGTTGTGCGTCCCGAACTCGGGGACCTCGTAGCGCGCCACCATCTCCGGGTGCTCGGGGTCGGTGAAGTCCAGGACCTGGATGTAGCCGGTGGTGGCCAGCGGGATTCCGCCGGTCCCGGTCTCGGGATCGTAGCGTTGCGCGTAGGACCCCATCTCCCGCGGATAACCCGCCCAGGCCAGGCCGCGGCGGCTCATGATCTCGTCGCCCAGGAAGAGGTAGGTCTTGCCCGTGGACTCGGAGCGGTAGGGGAACGCCGCGTGCGTTGCGCCGGTGGGCGTCCGGTAGGTGGTGACCAGCACGGGATGCTCCGGCGATCCGCCCCAACGGCCGTTGCCCACGTCCACCACCACCACGCCGGTGCCCCACTCCGACGAGAACGCCAGCCCGTCCCAGACCCACACGTCGTGGATGCGGCTGTCGGGGTGGTTGTACTCCGAGACGTACTTCGGGGCATAGATGTCGCGCACGTCGATGATGACGTACTTGTCGCCGTCGGACAGCGCGTAGAGGTAGTCGTCGTCGGCGAACATGTTGTGGACGCCGCCGGTGATCCCTTCATCGTAGAACGACGCGATCTTCGGATGGCGGGGATCGGCCATGTCCAGGATCACCAGCCCGTTGCGGCGGTTGGTGGCGCCTTCCCGCGAGAGGACCGCGTAGCGTCCGTCGGGCGAGGCCTTCACATCGTTCACGGTGCGGGCGTCCACCTGGATGGAATCGTACTTCACGATGGCCGCCGGGTCGGTGACGTCGTAGAAGAAGGCGTATCCGCCGGAGACCTTGGAGCCTGTGATGGCGTAGTCGCGCCCGTCGGTGCCTTCGAAGACCCAGAGGTCGGTGGTGCGATACCACTGCTCCAGATGGTGGCCCACCAGCTCCACCTCCTGCACCACGTCGCGGGGAAGGGCGCGGAGCGAAGCCCGGGCGTGCAGGGGACCGGCGCGCACCGTCACCGTGTGGATCCCCGGCACGTCGGCCACGAAGGCGCCGCGGCGGATCTGCGCCGGCGCGGGCACGCCCAGCATCCCCTCGGTGGGGGTGTAGTCGATCGCCCACTCCAGCGGGACGTCCTCCAGGGGGCGGCCGTCCCCGTCGCGCACCACCGCCCGGAAGCGCACCACGTCGCCGGTACGCACCGGACCCTCCGGCGCGCCTTCCAGCTCCAGGGTGCGCCCGGGGAAGGACTCCACCCGGTGGAGCACCGAAGCCTCGACGCCCTCGAAGGCCGCCGTGACGCGCACCTCCCCGGCGCGGTGGGCGGTGACGACGCCGAAGGCGTCCACCGTGGCCACGCGGGGATCCGAGACGCTCCAGACGACCTGCGGATCGGGGCGCTCGGACCCGTCGGCGTGGAGCACCCGCACACGGTGCGCCACCGAAGTGCCCTCGTAGAGCGTGGCCTCCGGCTCCACGACGATGCGCGCCGCCGCGGGCCACGTCACCACCAGCGGTACACGGAGCGGCTCAGGGGCCGCACCCCCCGGCGGCGCCACCGCCACCGCCACGATCTCATAGGTGCCGGGCTCGAGCCCGTGCAC
>WGEM01000047.1 GCA_015492755.1 Gemmatimonadota bacterium
GGACAGCGTGCTCAGGAATCGGCGTCGGCTCTGCATGATCACTCCTCCGCTGGACTGCCCTCACGATACGGGCCACCCGGGGTGCTGTCCAACAGAAAAGGCGACCCGGCTGTCGGAACAATCGGCGCACTCGCGCCTAGCAAGTCGCGGAATCCCTCCCTCCCCGTACACACCCAAGCTGCGGCTCTCCGGCACGGGGGGCCGCCCCAACCGTCGGAGCGTGGTCGGTGCATCATCGGCGCATGCACATGGCAGGTCGATTCGCGGTCGTTCACCTCTCCGTTCTCACGGCGGTCCTGGGGGCCGGCCCCCGGCACGCCGGCGCACAGGCTGCCGATACCGTGCGGGTGGACTCCACCCATATCGCCCGTGGCTACGAGCTCTCCGGGCTCACCGTCCGGGTGGCGCGCCCGACGCTCACCACCGGCGGCTCCAGCGCGGTGGAGGTGCGGCTGGACTCGGTGCGGCCCGCGCCGTCGCCCACCATGGAGGAGGTCCTCCGCGCCATGCCCCTCGTGGTGATCCGGCGCAACAGCCGGGGAGAGGCGCAACCCGCCATCCGCGGCTCCGAGGAGCGGCAGATCGGGATCTTCCTCGACGGGATCCCCCTCACCATCGGGTGGGACCACCGCACCGACCTCTCCATCGTCCCGCTCACCGCAGCGCAGGGGGTACGCCTGGTGCGCGGGCTGTCCAGCGTCCTGTACGGGCCCAACACGTTGGGCGGCGTCGTGGAGGTGGATGTGGCCCGCTCCCCCAGGCGACTGGACGGGGTGACGCCGCTGCGGTTCGGTGTGGCGGCAGACCACAACGCGGGGGCCAACCTCGGCGCCGGCGCGGCGCATCTGGTGGACGGCTCCGGAGGACAGTGGCTGGTGCGGGTGGGCGCCGGCTACGAGGACAGCCCGGGCATCTCGGTGCCTGAGGCGGCGGTGAGCGCCGAAGGGATCCGGCCGGAGTTCCTGGAGAACACCGACGGACTCCGCCTCAATTCCGACGTGCGGCGCATCGACGGCTACCTGGCCACGCGCTACCGCACCGACGGCGGCGCCTGGGTGGCGATGACGTCCGCCGCCACCGACGTGGAGCGGGGAGTCCCCCCCGAGGCGCACCAGGACCGACCGCGCCTCTGGCGCTACCCGGATCAGCGCCGCCTCGTGTCGGTGTTTTCCGTGGGATCGGGCCCACGCCCCACCCGCGTGGGAGCAGGCGACGTGGAGTTGAGTGTGGGTGTGGATCTCGGCTACACCCGCATCGACCAGTACGCCTCGGCGGCGTACGAAACCGTGGCGGAGCGGGAGGAGTCGGACAGCCGCACGCTCACCGCCCGTCTGGAGGCGGAGCACACGCTCCTGGGCCGCGGTGAGCTCCGCGTCGCCGCCACGTACGCGGACGTCCGCCACGACGAGACGCTCACGCCGGGCGGAGCGTTCTCCTATCGCCAGCGGCTCTGGAGCGTGGGCGCAGAATCGGAGTGGCGCCTGGGTCCGTCCGGTGGCACGCGCCTCTCTCTGGGGGCGGTGGCCGACGGTGCCGACACGCCGGAGAGCGGTGACAAGCCGCCGCTGGACCCCATTACCGACTATGGTGCCCGCCTGGGCCTCTCGTCGCTACTCTCGGACGGCATCCTGCTGCACGCGGGCGTGAGCCGCCGGGCGCGGTTCCCTTCGCTGCGAGAACTTTATTCCGGCGCCCTGGGACGATTCGTGCCCAACCCGAACCTGCGCGCCGAGCGGCTCTGGGGCGCCGAGGCGGGCTTCACAATCCTCCTGCCCGGCGATGTGGAATTCCAGGCGGTGGGCTTCCACCAGCGTCTCCAGGACGGAATCGTTCGCACCTCCGTCACCGGCGAGGATGGGGCGCGCCGCTTCCAGCGCGTGAACCAGGACGAGGTGCGGAGCACGGGAGCGGAACTCCTGGCGGTGGGCACGCTGGGTGTGGTCACCCTCTCCGGCGACCTCACCCTGCAACGGGTGCGGGGCCGTGACCCCGACGGAACCGAGGTGGAGCTGGAGTACGAGCCGTCGGTCTCCGGGAAGTTCGGCATCGACAGCCCCCTGGGGCGCGGCTTCGGCGCGTCCCTGGACGTGCGGTGGATGGGGCGGCAGAAGTGTGAGAACCCCGAGATCGGCGGGCTCCAGCCGGTGGACGCCAGCGCCAGCGCGGACGTCACGATCCGACGTACGGTGAGCCTCCGCCCCACAGGCCCCTTGTCCCGGGTGGACGCCTCCGCCAGCGTGCGAAACGTCACCGACGCGGTGGCCTTCGACCAGTGCGGACTCCCGCAGCCGGGGCGTACCTTCGAGATTCAGTTCAGGATTCGATGACGGGTCGCCGGGAAGAGGGAGTGCCCGACGAGGGGTGCTCCATCTGTCCAGCGACCTCATGACCGGGCCAACCACCGAGCCAGATGATCCGCGTCACCTTTCTGGGCACCGCCGCGTCGCGTCCCACCGTGGGTCGCAACGTGAGCGCCGTGGCCGTACAGCGCGAAGGGGATCACTACCTCTTCGACTGCGGGGAGGGTACCCAGCGCCAGATGATGCGCTACGGGTCGGGCTTCGGCCTGACGGCCATCTTCATCACCCACCTGCACGCCGACCACTTCCTGGGTATCACCGGACTCCTCCGCACCATGAGTCTGCAGGGACGTACCGAGCCCCTGGCCATCTACGGGCCGCCGCGCTCGGCGCGGGTGCTCCGGGAGACGGTGCACCTGGGCATGGACCGGATCACCTTCCCGGTGGACATCCGCCCCACCCCTCCCGGGGAAGGCCTCCAGGCCGGCGGCTACCGCATCGAGGCGTTCAAGGTGGAGCACGGCACCCCGGCGGTGGGGTGGGCCCTCATCGAGGAGGACCGGCTGGGCCGCTTCGACGTGGAGAAGGCCCGCGCCCTGGGGGTGCCGGAGGGCCCGCTTTTCGGCCGACTCCACCGCGGTGAGGACGTGGAGGTGGACGGCCGCCTCATTCGCAGCGCCGACCTCGTGGGTCCGCCGCGGCCGGGACGCACGGTGGTCTATACCGGCGACACGCGGCCCTGCAGGTCCGTGACGCGGAGGGCACGCGGCGCACAGCTCCTGATCCACGAAGCCACCTTCGGCGACGAGGAGCGCGAGCGGGCGCACGAGACCTTCCACTCCACCGCCCGGGATGCCGCCGAGATCGCCCGCGAGGCCGGCGTCGAGCGCCTGGTCCTCACGCACCTCTCCGCCCGGTACGCCGACGACCCGCGTCCCCTCCTGGAGGAGGCACGGCAGGTCTTCGCCGGAGCGCAGGTGGCGCGGGACGGCATGGTCATCGAGTTGCCGGTGCGTTCCGACGCCCTCGAGGAGGCGGCCTCCGCCGCAGAGCACGGGAGCGCCAGGTGAGCCCGATTCCCTCACCGTCGCGGGGGCTCACGCCCGAGCACGATCATCCCTCGCTCCGACAGCGTGCCCTCAGCGTCGAGGAGCGGCGGAGCCGGTGGGCGTTGCGGGCGGCGCAGTGGCGCGCCTGTGAGCTGGCCACGGAGATCTTCGGAACCGTCCTGGACACCCAGATGACGGGCATCCGTACCGGAGGATCCCTGCGCGGCCTCCTGCGCCTGGTGGTACCCTTCCACGATCTGGACACGCACCGGGAGGCGGAGGCTCGCTTCCTGGCCTGCGCCGCCAAGGACCCCATTCTGACCCGGGTGCCGCTCCTGTATGTCGTCGGGCCCTGACGGCGGCGGCGCGCCCCGAC
>WGEM01000048.1 GCA_015492755.1 Gemmatimonadota bacterium
CCGCGGCGGCGTCCCGCTCTCCCAGGAGGAGCAGGACCTCGCCCAGGGCGTTGGCCACCGGCACGGGGTCGGGCGCCGCCTGGAGCACCTCCCGCGCCTCGTGGTATCCCCCGGTGAGGACGAACGCCTCCGCCAGCGCCCGCCGCGCCCGGTGGTCGTCCGGAGCGTCCTTCACGCGGCGCTCCAGCAGGCGCTTCGCGTCGTCGTAGGCGCCGGTGCGGAGCGCCGCGTAGCCCGCCTCCGGCGCCTCCTGCGGCGGCGCCGCTCGGGCGGCGTCCGCTCCCGCCGCCGCCAGAGCCGCCAGCAGGAGTGTGCGCGCGACGGCGCGCCGCCCGGCTTCAGCGCGCCGCATCGCCGCCCCCTCCTTCCCGCGCGCGGATCTCGCGGTTCTTCAGCGCCAGCTCCACCAGGAGCTCCTCCATGGCGGAGAGGTACGCCTCCTCCTCCATGGTGTCCCGGGCGGCCCGCAGCTCGGCGATGCGGGCCTGGATGGCCTCGCGCTCGCCGTACAGCCGCGCCAGCTCCGGGTCGTCGGGGCGCTGCGCCGACGTACCGGAGACGCCGCCCAGTTGGAAGGTGGCGGCCAGCATCCCGTCGGGGCCCGTGACGTCGGCGTTGGCGCTCCCCTCGCCGTCTCCGTTGTCGTCCAGGAGGGCGTGCTCCACCAGGAGCTCGTTCTCCTCCTCGTAGAAGCGCGCCGTCTCCTGCCTTGCGTAGAGGAACGCCTCCAGGAGCGAGGTGCGCTCGTCTTTGTCCAGGTCGGCGTCCTCGCCTGCCACCGCGTCGATGAAGAACCGCCCGAATTCGGTGGCGAAGCGCTCGCGGGCACTCCGCGTGGCGGTGATGACGATGCGGTTGGGCGCCGAGAGGGGCTTCAGGAAGCCGCCGCTGGCGCTCCCCAGGTGCACCACCGCCACGGTCTGCGTGGGGAAGGCGGCCAGCGCCTCCGCCAGATCACCGGGGGTGAGGTCCGGGCCCGGAACGTTGAAGCGCGCCTCGCCCCGATCCTCGGTGCCGTGGCCGATGAGCACCACCAGGAGGCGGTCCATGGGCTCCGCGCCGGCGCGGATCTCGGCCAGCGCCTGCAGGATCTCCTGGCGCGTGGAGCGACCGGCGATGGCTCCGGGGTCCGTCTCGACGCGCTCCCCCAGGTACGTGATGTGATCCGCGGCGACGCCGTGGCGCGTGCGGAGCGCCTCGATGAGCGTGGTGGCCTGCCGGTGGAAGGCGGCGCGGTACTCGCTGTTGCCGCCCAGCCCCACCACCACCAGCACGTGCGTCCGGCCCTGCGCCACCACACCGGGCGGCGCGGGGGCGGCGGCGCAGGCCGCCGCCAGCAGCGCGGCGAGGAAGCGGCGGCCCCTCATACCAGGCCCCTCCAGCGGCGCATCCCCCACTCCGCGCCCATGAGGAAGAGGATGAGGAGGAAGAGCGCCGGCATGTCCCAGAGGTCGAGACGTTCCACCAGCGTGACCCCCGCGCCGGTCACCGCGATGTCTTCGGGGAGCGTGTGGACGTTGTCGGGCGTGTAGCTCCGCCCGCCGGTATCCCGGGCCAGCCGCTCCAGGAGCTGGGTGCGCCGCCCCGCCGAGAAGTACTCGGCGTTGCTGGGCGCGACGTGCACGAAGAGGGTGTCCACGCCCAGCGTGTGGCCTTCGCGGGTGGCCTCCACCTCCACCACGTACTCCCCTTCCGCGCCGGGGGTGATGGACGCCTCGTAGACGCCGTCCCGTTCGACGGTCCAGGCCAGGGGGACCTCCTCGACGCCTCCGTCGGGGCTCACCACCCGCGCGCGGACCACCGCGTCGTTCACCTCGATGAAGGTGGAGTCGCGCACGGTGGTCACCACCCGCAGCGGACGGCCCGGCTCGGGCTCCTCCACCTCCGCCACCGCGCGCACCGGATCCGGCACCCCGTCCACCAGCCAGCGCAGGAGCTGCTGCCAGAAGAGTTCGTGCCGCTGATCCTCCACGGGGATCTCGGCGTGCATCTGCCAGAGCCAGGTGTCCTGCACGGTGAGCGCCGCCGCCTTCCCGCTGCCGTAGCGCTGGAAGGCCAGCACCACCTGCGGCGCCGGCAGCTCGGGTCCCTCGCCGGTGAGGAGCGCGGTGGGGCCGAGGT
>WGEM01000049.1 GCA_015492755.1 Gemmatimonadota bacterium
CTCCACGATGGTGCGGCCGGCGTCCAGGAAGAGGTCCGTCACCGCCACCCCCTGGTCCAGCAACCCGCCGGGGTTCCCCCGGAGATCCAGAATCAACGAGGTCGCGCCCTCCTGCCGCAGCGAGTCCACCGCGGCGCGAATCTCCCGAGCGGAGGTCTCGCGCACGCTCTGGAGGGGCACGTAGGCCACGTAATCCTCCAGGAGCATGGCGAACGGCACCGCCTTGAGGTGGATCACGGCGCGCTCGATGGTGAACTCGATGGGCTCTTCCACACCGGGACGGAGCACCTTCACCCTCACCGTCGTCCCCGGCTCGCCCCGCAGGAGCTTCACCGCCTGGTCCGTGACCATGGTGTCGGCGCGGATCCCGGCGATCTCGTAGAAGCGGTCTCCCGCCCGGATTCCCGCACGGTGCGCCGGCGTCCCGGGAATGGGGCTCACCACCGTGACCCACCCGTTGCGATCGATCACCTCGAGGCCCACCCCCCCGTATGCGCCTTCCGTACGGATGCGAAGGTCCTCGTACTCGGAGGCGGGAAGGAAGGAGGAATGCGGATCGGGGAGGTCGCGGATCATCCCCTCGATGGCGGACCGGTAGAGATGGTCGGGGTCCACCTCCTCCACGTAGCTGGACTGGACGCGGTCCACCACCTCCTGGAGCACCCGGATGCGCACGTAGACGTTCTCCGCCCGCGACACACCCTCCTGGAGGAGCCAACCGCCCGCGACGGCGGCGAAGAGTACGACGATGATCGGTGCGCTGATCCCTCTATTCACCCGACTCTCCTCACCTGCGAGCCCTCACGCCCGGGGCCCGGCCCCGTCGAAGGTTTCAGGAAACTCCGCCGCCAGCACCCGGAGGATGCGTTCGTGCACCTCCTCGGGCGTGCCCCTGGCGTCCACCACACGCACCCGCGGTTCGGTGCGGGCCAACTCAAGATACCCTTCGCGCACCCGGCGCAAGAAGTCGAGGCCCGCCTCCTCGATCCGGTCGGCCGCCCGGCCGTCCCGCTCCTGTCGCGCACGCCCTTCCTCCGCCGGAAGATCGAGAACCACGTACAGGTCCGGCTCGAGCCCCTCGGTGGCCACGCGCACGGCGTCGCGCACGTCGCGCAGAGGCAGGCCTCGCGCGTATCCCTGGTAGGCCAGCGTGGAGAGCGAGTAGCGGTCGGCCACCACCACCCGCCCCCCCTCCAGCGCCGGCCGCACCACGTCGCGTACGAACGCCGCCCGCGCAGCCAGCATCAGCAGGAGCTCGGCGCGCGGCGGGATCTCCAGATCCGAGCGGGACAGCACCACCTCCCGGATGGCCTCGCCCAGGGGCGTCCCTCCGGGCTCACGCGCAGCCACGTGAGGAACACCCCTGGCTTCCAGCCACGCCGCCAGGAGTCGGGTCTGGGTGGTCTTGCCGACCCCCTCCCCGCCCTCCAGGACGATGAAGCGACCCGGATGCTCGTTCAGTCGTAGTACTCCACGCCCAGGTGGGTGATCATTTCCTCACCCTTCATCCAGCGAAGCGTGTTCTTGAGCTTCCAGTGCTGGATGAAGATGTCGTGTTCGGGATAGAGCCCCGGCGCCACCTGCGGGCTCTTGAAGTAGAAGGAGAGCCACTCCTGGATGCCGTCCATTCCGGCGCGGGCGGCCAGGTCCAGGAAGAGCGCCAGATCCAGCACGATGGGCGCCGCCAGGATGGAGTCGCGGCAGAGGAAGTCCACCTTGATCTGCATCGGGTATCCCATCCACCCGAAGATGTCGATGTTGTCCCACCCCTCCTTGTTGTCGCCGCGCGGAGGGTAGTAGTTGATGCGCACCTTGTGGTAGATGTTCCCGTACAGATCCGGGTACATGTCGGGCTGCAGGATGTGCTCCAGCACACCCAGCTTCGAGACCTCCTTCGTCTTGAAGGAAGCGGGATCGTCCAGCACCTCGCCGTCCCGGTTCCCCAGGATGTTGGTGCTGAACCAGCCCTCCAGCCCCAGCATGCGCGTCTTGAAGCCGGGGGCGAGGATGGTCTTCATGAGCGTCTGACCGGTCTTGAAGTCCTTCCCCGCGATGGGCACGCCGCGCTCCTTCGCCAGCGCCTCCAGCGCGGCGCAGTCGGCGGCCAGGTTGGGCGCACCGTTGGCGTACGGCACCCCCTCCATGATGGCGGCGTAGGCGTAGATCTGGCTGGGGGCGATGTCGGGGTGGTTCTCCTCCAGCCCCTTCTCGAAGGCCTCCACGGAGGCGTGCACCTCGCCGGGACGGATGTAAACCTCGGTGGAGCCGCACCAGACCATGACCAGACGGTCGCAGCCCTCCTCCTCCTTGAAGCGCCGGATATCGTCCCGGAGCTGCTCGGCGAGTTCCTTCTTGGTGGCGCCCGACTTCTTGTTGGGCCCGTCCAGCTTCTTCACGTAGTCGGTGTCGAAGACCGCCGGCATGGGCTTGATGGACGCCAGGAAGTCCTTGATGGGATCGAGATGGCGCTCCTTGTGGAGCACGCCTGCCTTCAGCGCGCTCTCGTAGCCGTCATCCGGAATGGGATCCCACGCGCCGAAGACCAGGTCGTCCAGCTCCGCCAGCGGGACGAAATCCTTGATGAGCGGCGCGCGGCCTTCGGTGCGCTTCCCCAGACGGATGGTATTCATCTGCGTGAGGCTGCCGATGGGCTTGGCCAGGCCGCGGCGCACGGCTTCGACGCCGGCCACGAATGTGGTGGCCACCGCCCCGAATCCGGGGAGGAGGACGCCCAGCTTTCCGCCTGCGGGGCGGATCTCCTTGGGTTGTTTCACGGAAAGGTCTCTCGCGTTCTGTGTGAGTGTGAACGGAACCGTCAGGAAGGCAGGACGATCCGGCTGCCGGCACCCTCTTCGATGCCCTTCGCCACCGTCTCGTTCACCTTCATCATGATCTTCTCGAAGTTGGTCTGCGCGGCGATGAGGCGCTGAAACGCCGGCTTGGTCTGGAGTTCCTCGGCGACCTCGCCGTACGCCTTCTTGAGCTCCTCGCTCGGCTCCTGCCCCGCCCGGAGCGCCGCCTCGATCTGCGACTCGATCTCCCGGATCCGGTTGCGCAGCTCGGTGAGCTCCCGATCCTCGTCCGCCGCCTTCATGGCGCGATGGAGGGCCTGATACTCGTCGGTGCGCGCCAGCGCCGCACCCAGGTCCTTGGCCATGTCATAGATCCCCGCCATGCCTGCGCTCCCTGTCGTTCGGATGAATCGCCTACGCGCGGCGCGCCCTGCGGTGCGCCACGACGATGCGGTCGTGCCCGCTAAGATCGCGTCGAACCCCGACGCGCGTGTAGTCCCCCGCCTCCTCCACCATGGCGGCGACCTGCTCCGCC
>WGEM01000050.1 GCA_015492755.1 Gemmatimonadota bacterium
GATAAGCGACGGCGGCCCGGACGTGGTCGCGTCTGAGGCCCCCGCCGCCGAGACGCGCCCGGCATCGGACGGCGGCGTGGCGAGTGCGTCGAGCGCCGAGCTTCCGAAGATCCTGGTCTACAAGAGCCCCACCTGCGGCTGCTGCAACGGCTGGGTGGACCACCTGGAGGCGGCAGGCTTCGAGGTGGAGGCCCGTGACGTGCGGGACCTGGTGTCGGTGAAGCTGGACGCCGGTGTCCCCACCGCCATGTCGTCGTGTCACACCGCGCTGGTGGACGGCTACACGGTGGAGGGTCACGTCCCTGCCGATCAGATCAAGCGGCTCCTTGCGGAGCGCCCGGAGGTGGCGGGCATCGCCGTCCCGGGCATGCCCATCGGCTCACCGGGCATGGAGGGACCGGGCGCCAAGCCGTATCAGGTGCTGGCATGGACGCACGACGGGCAGGCGTCGGTCTTCGCCGAGGTGGATCCCAACGCGGGGAACCGTCCGTAACCGCTCGCTCAGCGCACCGTCACGGGCGTGGTGACCTTGCGGTCACCCACCTGCAGCGTGAGCGTGGCCTGACCCTGCTGGCGAGCGAATACGCTGATGGACACGCTGGTGACCACCTCCTGGGAGCCCACCATCATGGCGATGCGCCAGTTGGAGGTCCGCCAGGAGATCCGGTAGCCCTGCGAGGAGACCTCCTCCCCGTCCAGCCCGATGAGCACGGGGCGCACCGTGACGCGCGATCCCCGGGGCAGATCGATGGGTGAGGGCTCGATGCGGATCTCCGCCAGCTCCTGCGGCTCCACGTAGACGCGTCCGGTGCCGGTACCGCGACCCAGCTCCACCCGCACGAAGGTCTCGCCGGGTTGGATCCCGGTGACGCGGGCCACCTCGCCCAGCTCCTCCAGCCCCGCCACGGTGGGGTTGGCGATGCTCCAGCGCGTGCGCGCGGCCCGGTCCGGGAGGGGCTCCTGGTACTGATCCACCGGAACCGAGCGGAACTCTCCCGTCTCACCCGGCACCACGAAGACCGAGTCGGGGTTCAGGAAGACGGCGTCCACCCAGCGGGGGCCCACGGTGTCGCGGCACGCCGCGAGGACCAGCAGCGTCAGGCCGAGCACGGAGAACAAGCGACGGGTCATCTCAGCGCCCTCCGCCCGTGGTAACGCGCACCCCGAACTGCATCTGCCACTGTGAGTCGGGCGTCACCACCGTCCAGGGGTCGGGCGACCGGAGCTGTCCGCTCTCGTCGCGCGTGGGGAGCACCGCGCCGCCCCAGCGCGCCGGCAGGGGGTCGGTGCACCCCAGGTCGCAGAGCTCCAGGAGCGGCACCACCGGCATGGTGGTCTGCACGTGTCCCCAGTCGTGGTTGATGAGGTTGAGCACGTTGATCACATCACCCTCCAGGCGCACCTCCGCACCGCCGACGCGCAGCGTGTGCGAGAGGCGTAGATCGAGCCGGTGTTCCCACGGGGCACGACATCCGTTGCGCGCCAGCTGCCGGCCCACGTAGCGGGAGAGACACGGGTCCCGTTCGATGGCGTCCTTGAAGATGATCTTCGTGGTGAGGGAGTACGGGCCGGAGGAAGGGTCGGTGGGGACGAAGACGGGGTCGTTGAATCGGTCCAGCGCACCCCCGAGGCCCGGGTAGCCGTCGCCGTTCACGTCGCCGTCGTAGACGTAGGTGAAGGGAAGGCCCGACTGCCCGGTGTAGAGGAGCGAGATCTCGGTGTCGGGGAAACGCTCCAGCGGGGCGCCGAAGATCGTCGCCACGATCTTGTGGGGCCGGTCGAACGACGAGGTGCGGAGCGCGGGCTTGTTCACGTCGAACTCGGCGGGGTTGAAGCCGAAGTTCGACTGCATATCGGCGAAGCGAAGGCTCAGGCGATCCCACGACTTGGCGATGGCGTAGCCCACCTGGAAGCCCATCCGTCGTGTGAGGGCGCCCCGGAGCTCGGCGCTGAAGGAGGCCGCCCAGTCCTCGCCCTCGTTGGTCACCACCAGCACCTGCTGGAAGTCACGGGTCAGCGGCCCGTAGTAGATGCGCTCCGTGCCGCCCAGCTCCACCAGGTCGCCGTCTCCGCTGCCCAGGTTCAGCTCGCGGAGGCCCACCTGATTGATGGCCTTGTTGAAGAGGAAGCCCAGCGTGAAGCTCACCCGGTCGCTGAGCTCGTGGTCCACCGCGGCGGAGAACTTCAGGTCCTGCGGATACTTGAAGCCGTCCTCGAACACCACGATGGAGCGCACCTCCCGGAAGGGGGTGCTGTTGCCGGTGGAGGGGTTGAAGCAGGCGTCGGGTCTCGACGTGAGGTCCATGGGCGGCGCAGGGCGGGCAGGCGCCGGCTCCACGTTCCAGCGGCCCTCGCACATGAGCGTCACCGAGCGCAGGCCGTCGTTGTGGAAGGCATTGGAGAGCCACACGTAGGGCACCTGTCCGGCAAACCATCCGAATCCGCCGCGCACCTGGGTCATCCGCTCGCCGTCGCTCTGCCAGTTGAAGCCGAAGCGCGGCGAGAGGAGGAAGTGGCCCGACGGGAGGCGCGAGGTGTCGTATCCGAAGAAGTCCAGCACGTCGTAGTTCGTCTCCGGATGGGTGAGGACGTGGGGCACGTCCAGCCGGATCCCGAACCGCATGGTGAGCCCCTTGCCGGCATTCAGGAGGTGCTGAGCATACACGCCCCACTCCAGCACGCGAATGTCCGCGGCGGGATCGACGCCCTCGGCGAGCTGCGTGCGCTGGTAGCGGTGGGGGGTGTTCGCCTCCAGATCCTGGAGGGTGGGAAAGAAGTACTCGCCGGCGGCGCCGGGCACGAACCGGTGGCGGATGTCATAGAACGCACCCGCCACACCGAGCGTGACCACGTCGTCGCCCGCGCTGCGGATGTCCAGACTGTTGGAGATGCGGACGCTCCGCTGGTCCAGCGCGTTCTCCTGCGCGAAGAACTGGGCGCCGGCGCGCACCGCCCGCTGCAGGCTCTGCTCGCCCACGCTGCTCCTGAGGCCCACCTCCACCTGGGGCCAGTCCACGGCGGGCTCGGATCGGTCGCGACTCACCTGCACCGTCACGTCCAGCTCGTTGGCGTAGCGTTCCCCGAAGCCCGAGAAGAGCTGCAGCGACGTGATGTTGTTGGTGGAGGAGCGGAAGACGGCGTTGGAGGAGAACTCGTAGGGTAGGAACGCCGACCGGTTGGGCGCCGCGTCGTTGGACGCGTGCGCGAACACGTTTCGAACGGTGAGCCGGCTGTCGGCGCCCAGCGTCCAGTCGGTCCGCGCGAAGACGTTGGCCAGCTCCTGTCGTAGCGGATAGGGTCCCGCTTCCCCCACGTCCACCCCGTAGCGCTCCGACATCAGTCTGCTGAAGGCATCCGCGGTCTCACCGCTCAACCGGATGAGCGTCTCCGGATCGCGGAAGAGGTTGTAGCCCGAAGGCGGTTGACGCCGGCGCTCGAATTCCCCGGCCACGAAGAAGTGTCCGCGGTCGCGCACCACGGGCCCGCCCACCGAGACCGCCACCAGGCTCCGGTCCACGCCGGAGGCGTCCACCAGTCCGGTGGGGAGCGCCAGGTCGCCCATGAGCGCCTCGGTGCGGTGGACCGCCGCCGCGCGCATCCGGAGGTCGTTGGTCCCCGAGCGGGTGACGGCGTTCATGACGCCGCCGGTGAAGCCCGAGAGGCGCACGTCGAAGGGCGCGATGAGCACCTCGTACTGCTGCACCGCGTCGATGGGGATGAGCTTGGCGCCCGCCTGACCCCCCGGCACGCCGCCCGCCGTGAGGCCGAACATGTCCTTGCTCACCAGCCCGTCCACCAGGATGGCGTTGTAGCGGTCGTTCTGCCCCGCCACGCTGAAACCCCCTCCTGCGGTGGTCTTCACCAGAGGCGAGAGTACCGCCAGCTCCATGACGTCGCGGCTCAGCATGGGCGTGGCGTCCAGCACCCGCTCCGTGAGTCGTGTGGCAGGACCCACCTGCCCGGGAGTGAAGATGGTGGCCCGGTCCACCGCCACGTCGATTCCCTCCAGCTCCAGCGCCTGTTCCTGGAGCGTGATCTCCACCGTGAAGGTCTCACCCACCTCCAGGCGGATGTCGTCCACACGGGCGGTGGCGAAGCCCAGATGCTCCACCGTGACCGTGTACGGACCGCCCGGCTGGAGGAGGAGGATGAGGAAGGCGCCCCGGGCGTTGGTGAGGCCGGAGCGGGTGGCGCCCGTCTCGGCGTGGCGCAC
>WGEM01000051.1 GCA_015492755.1 Gemmatimonadota bacterium
GCACGCGCTTCCCCCCTCCCCGCAACACTCAATTCGTCTCAAAACCGCCGTTCTCCCGATCGATTCGTCTCATGGGCCCACCGCAGCCCCTCCGGCCTCCCCAGACGACGGTGGGAGGGCCCGGTCTCGGCCCGTCTTTCGAGCCTTCCATCCGGAGCGGATAGACCGCGACGCGTTGGACACCGAGCGGGTCCACAGAAACACCGAACACCCGCCTGCAAGAACATTGAGATCGTATGCGGCCAGCGGCAGCCCATCGGCTCTCGCGTCCAGCTCGGACCGAAGGACCTCTCGGGGATCGCGCGTCAGCGGCCCTTCTGAGCCTGTACCGATCCGGTGGGTCTGCAAGGCGTAACCCGTTCACGATAACAGTTGGCGTTTCCACCGCACCTGCGGCCCTTGCGGCGGCGACATCGGCGGCGATGCGATCCTCCGTATCCGGGGTCGCTGAACGGGGCCCGCATCCACTTCGCCCGCGTCCGGGATCGCCCGCCCCGCCATCGCGTTCCTATCGCTCCTCCGCAGGAATCCGATACGCCACCACCGAGGTCTGCCCCAGCACGTCGGACTGCACGACGACGAAGTGGCTGGACGTCACTGCCGTCAGCCGGTCCGCCGCAGGAAAGCGTATAGTGCCTTCGTATGCGCGGTCACGCCTGAACAGGTCCCACACCTCGGCGTCGGCGCCGGCCCCGGAGGGCGAAGATGGGTCCGCCGGTGTGTCGGCCACGAGCCCCTCGCCTCGAAGCACGAAGATCCGGCCCCTCTGCCCGACGATGATTCGTCGGATGACCGGGAGGTGACTTGGAAGATCCACCACAATTCGAGACTCCGCTCCCTTCGGTACGAGCGTAGCGCGCAGCGTCCGAGCGGTCTCGGCATCGATCGGCCGGGCCTGCACAGGGAGCGCCACGGTGTCCAGCACTTCACTACGCCATGTCCTCAGCTCGAGCGAGTACCGGTCTGAAATCCCCCAGAGCACACCCACCTCGGGGACCACCGCCCAGACCGGACGAGGATGATAGGGGGCGATGTGAACTGTTCCGTCTTCGATTCGAGATACCGGCAGAAACGTGGGGAGCTCGAGAAGCGTCGCGTGGTACCGGCCATCGAGTCCCATCAGCGCGAGCCGTGGCACCTTATCCGCACACAGCCCTACGCGCCCCAGACCAACGGCAAGGCCGAGCGCCTTATCCAGACCGCGAAACGGGAATGGGCCTACACTCGAGCATACCGGAGCTCCTCGGCCCGTGAACTCGCCCTCCCTGGCTTCCTAAACCGATATAACCGCCGACGCCCTCATCGGGGCATCGGCAATAGGACACCTCTCAGCCGACTCGAGGAACTCCTGTGAACAACGTCCTTGTCACTGGCATCTAGGGCTCATCGGGCAATCCAGTCGCGACCGAGCCACTCCCCGGGGGATCGCATGGCGGACTGAGGCCTTCGTAGCTTCGGCGTCCCCATCGAACGAGATCCGGAATCGCTGGATGCCACGATCCTCTGCCTCCCCGAGGTCCGAAGAACGCAGCCTCGCCGCCGGAACTCTACCGACCCACCGGCGGAATCTGGTACGCCACCGCGAAGGTCTCTCCCGCTGGCCGGGCTGGCCGCTCACGCGTCAACGTCCCTCCGCCACCCGCAACGGGCGAACCGACACCGCCTGCTGATCGTAGGCATCGCGCTCGATCCCCACCACCCGATCTTCCCCGATGATCAGGAGATCGAATCGCGGTGGCATGTCCACCCACCCCAGCCACGTGCCGTCCGCCGCGAACACGCGATACCGGGGCGGGTGGCGGGGATCGCCGCTGAAGGTTGACACCCAGATTCTGCCCCATTCGTCGGCCTGCATGTCACCGAGCACGGGGAGGGGCTCCTTGACCCTCGCCCGGGCCGCCTCGCTCCAGTAGATGGGAAGCCAGTTCCGGCTTTTCACGTACGCCACGTATTCTTCCCAGAACGCGTCGGTAAACCGGGGCGGATCCTCCTCCCATCGAATGAGCACGTCCCGTCCGCCCTCGAGGGGAATCACGCGGATCTCCGTTCGATCCGTCAGAGCCGTCACCACGACGTGGCTGGAAACCCCCTCGAGCCCCCCGGCGGGGAATCCGGTGGGCTGACCCAGCTCGGCCCGCTGCACGAATGGGTACGTCACCACGGTATCCCACTGCGTCGTACCCAATCGGTGCCGAACCACCGACGCCATCAACCACGGCTCGGTAAACCCCGTGCGATACGACGAGATCCTCAACAACGCATCCCCCTCTCGCCATGCACTCACCATCAGCCGGATCCCCAGTGCCGGATCGTCGAAACGCTCGGTCCGCACGAATGTGGTGTCGGCGTAGAAGGTGAATCTCCTGCTGTAGTCATCCTCCACCACCAGGGTGTCCCCGACATAGCGAGTC
Organism: Gemmatimonadota bacterium; assembly: GCA_015492755.1. Classification (GTDB taxonomy): domain Bacteria; phylum Gemmatimonadota; class Gemmatimonadetes; order Longimicrobiales; family Gaopeijiaceae; genus S146-37. The sequence goes on from WGEM01000051.1 coordinate 2,412, forward strand.
ACCGACGCGATGTACTGAAACTCTCCCGGCCCTTCCCCTTCCCTGCCCAGCACCGCTCGGATCGTCCCGTCAGGATTCAGGACCACCACATTCAGGTTCGCCCAGTCCCCCACCGCCACGCGCCCGTCCGGGAAGAGCGCACCCGTCATCCAATTGATCGATCCGAACTGATGGTCCCCGGGATCCCAGCCCACGCGGTAGATGGGCTCACCCACCTCGTACGCTCTCCGCTCGGGGAGCACACCGTACTCCACGATCCGCACGCCCGCACTGTCCCGCACCATCGGCATTCCCTGGCTCGCCACAGACACCGGGAATGCCACCACATTCACCGCCAACCAGATCCATCGAGCACCCCATCCCATACCAGGGCGTCGAGGGAGGGCGGTGCGCACTCTAGGCCGAACACACATCGATCGCGAACTCACCGGATGCGGCGCAGCGCATCCTCTACATGTCGCCGGAGCACCGGTGGTGTCGAGGGGCGACCATTCACCCACATCGTGGGTGTGCCTCGGACATTCAACTCTGCTGCCGATGCGATCCCTGCTTCAATCCGCGGAAAAGAACTCACGGGGAGCTTCATGCACGATTCGAACTGCGCCAGATCGGGCACGCCAACTTCCTCAGCGATCTCCATCCATGGGTGCTGCGGAAAGTCTCTCTGCCGCTCGAATGCATGGAAGATGAACACACCGGCTCGACTCTGCTGCTCCGCGCACTCCACGGCGATCGCTGCCGCAAGTGCCTCCGAGTGGTTCGGGAGTGGATAATGAACGTACGACACCGCCACGGCCTCTGGATTCTCGGCAAGCAGCGAGTCAACCACTGCATGCGCGGTGGCGCAGAAGGGGCATTGGTAATCCACGAATGATGTAATGACAACATCCGCTTCCTGTGAACCGACCCACACCCCGGCCTTGCTCACCTCCTCCCATCCGTCGAGAGCGATGGGCAGCGCGGTTCGTGGACCACCTGCGGCCGCCCGGTGATCACGCACGAGTACGCTCACTGCCGCGATGGCGAGTAGAATCGTGACCGCGCCGTTCAAGCGCTCAGCCATACGCGGAGTTCCCACAAATGTACCCTGACGCGCGCAAGAGGGTTACGGAAGACTCCAGGACCTGGAAATCACATCGGAGCAGGGATGCACAGTACATGATCCCAGCCAGGATGTGGCGGCCCGCACTTGATCCCAGTGCACGATCCGGAGTAGGCGCACTCCGGTGGAGCATTGTCGCAGACTCCCTGGGGGTTCGTGCACACTGGCACGCAATCGCCCCAGTGGGGGCACTGCTCCGCAGATGCAGCGGGGGTCGGGTCCGCGGTCCAGATCACCGCGATCGCACACACCTGGACAAGCCTCATGATGGTCTTCCCAAGCATGGCCTCCTCCTTCGTCCGATGGATGAACTCCTCCGTTGGATATCGCCATCCAGCCGAACCGGATGCGAACCGGCTCCACGTTGCACGCGCTTCCCCCCTCCCCGCAACACTCAATTCGTCTCAAAACCGCCGTTCTCCCGATCGATTCGTCTCATGGGCCCACCGCAGCCCCTCCGGCCTCCCCAGACGACGGTGGGAGGGCC
>WGEM01000052.1 GCA_015492755.1 Gemmatimonadota bacterium
ACGACGTGGTGGACGCCACCAACCTCCAGCGCCAGATCCTCTATGGAACGTCCGACGTGGGTGCGCCCAAGCTGGAGCGCGCCCGCGCGCGTCTGCGCGAGGTGAATCCGCACGTGGAGGTGGTGGAGCATCGGGCCCGCCTCACCTCCGCCAACGCCATGGAGATCCTGGCGGAGTACGACGTGGTGGTGGACGGCACCGACAACTTCCCCACCCGCTACCTGGTGAACGACGCCTGCGTCCTCCTGGGAAGGTCCAACGTGTACGGCTCCGTGTTCCGCTGGGAGGGGCAGGTGTCGGTCTTCGCCGCGCCCGGGGGTCCGTGCTACCGCTGCCTCTTCCGGGAGCCGCCCCCTCCGGGTCTCATTCCCAACTGCGCCGAGGGCGGGGTGCTGGGCGTGCTGCCGGGCATCATCGGGTCGCTGCAGGCGCTGGAGGTGGTCAAGCTCATCCTGGGTGTGGGCAGCACGCTGGCGGGCCGGCTGCTGATCTTCGATGCGCTGGCACACGAGTTCCGGGAGGTGCGCCTGCGGAGGGACCCCGGGTGCCCGGTGTGTGGAGATGCCCCCACGCAGACGGAACTCATCGACTACGAGATCTTCTGCGGCCTCGCCGGGCCCGAGGGGCGCGACGGCGCGGACGCGGAAGGAGACGCGGCAGTGCGGGAGCTGACGGTGGCGGAGCTGGCTCGCCTCCTGGAGGACGAAGAGGCCCGGCGGAAGCTCGTGCTTCTGGACGTGCGAGAGCCGTGGGAGTGGGCGGTGAGCAGCCTGGCGCCGCACGGGGCGCGCCTCATCCCCCTGGGGGAGCTGGAGGGGCGGCTGAGCGAGGTCCCCCGCCAGCGCCACGTGGTGGTGTACTGCCGCAGCGGACAGCGGAGCCTCACCGCCGCGCGCACCCTCGCTCGCGCCGGATTCCCGGAGGTGTCGAACCTGGCGGGCGGAATCCTGGCCTGGGCCCGCGAAGTGGATCCGGGTCTCCCTGTGGTCTGACCGGCGACGGGACCGGGGGGGACCGCCGCGGCCCGGCGGCCACCCCCGGGGTGCGGCGCCTGCTGTTGCGAAGCGCCGCGTCGGCGTGCGAGACTCCCCCCCGAGATCCGACCTACTCGAACTCCATCCCTTCAGCACAGGACGGTCACCATGCGACGCTTTGCGCTTCTGACCGCACTCCTCCTCGCGCTCCCCGCCGCCGCGCACGGCCAGACCCGGCTGCTGCTGGGCGGGGGCCTGAGCACGCCCAACGGAGATCTGGCGGACGCGGTGAACACCGGCCTCCACGGGCGTGTCGGACTCCAGGTGGGGGTGCCGGTCTTCCCGGTCTCCTTCCGGGGTGAAGGCGGGTATCACCGCTTCCCGGAGAAGGGCGGCGACGACAACACCACCATGCTTACGGGGTCCTTCTCGGCGGTGCTCTCCTTCGGGGGCATCGGGCTGAGCCCGTACGCCATCGCAGGGATCGGTCAGTACCGTATGGACTCCAGCGCCGGTGAGGCGGTCACCAACAGCGGATTCCACGGGGGATTCGGCGTGAGTATCGGGGCGCTGGGCGTGGGCGGCTTCGCCGAGATCCGGGTGGTGAACATCAACGGAGAGAACGGCGACGTCCGCTACATCCCGGTGACGGTGGGTCTTCGATTCTGACGGGACGTCCGACGGGCCGCGGCGGCATTCGCTGCCGCGGCCCCGGCCGTCAGTAGGCCGCCAGCTCCCGGATGGCCGCCAGCACGTCGGGCGTCTGCGGCAGGATGACGTTCTCCAGCTCCGGGGCGTACGCCACCCAGGTGTCCAGGGAGGCCACCCGCTTCACCGGCCCGTCCAGCCACTCGAAGAGCTCCTCGGCGATGCGCGCGGAGATTTCGGCGCCCACGCCCCAGGACCTCGAATCCTCGTGCACCACCATGACCTTGTTGGTCCTGCGCACCGAGTCGGCGATGCGCTCCATGTCCAGCGGCTGCACGGTGCGCAGGTCGATGACCTCCACGTCGATGCCGTCGGCTTCGTAGGCCATCTTCGCCGCGTCGAGGCTCCGCTTCACCAGCGCGCCGCACGTCACCAGCGTGATGTGGGCGCCTTCCCGAACCACCTTCGCCTTCCCGAAGGGGATCATGAAGTCGGGGCCGGGATCACGCCCCTTGTTGTAGACCTGGCGGTACAGGTGCTTGTGCTCCAGGAAGATCACCGGGTCCTCGCACCGGATGGCGGTGCGCAGCAACCCGTTGGCGTCCTCGGCGGTGGCGGGCATGCAGACGCGGAGCCCGGGGCAGTGGGTGAAGAGCGTCTCCCCCGTCTGGGAGTGGTAGATGGCTCCGCCCTTGAGGTACCCGCCGTAGGTGACGCGAACCACCACCGGGGCGCTGTAGTCGCCGTTCGACCGGTAGCGCATGGTGGCCAGCTCGTTCCGGATCTGGTGGAAGGCCGGCCAGATGTAGTCGAAGAACTGGATCTCCACCACGGGCTTGAGGCCCCGCACCGCCATCCCCGCCGCGCGTCCCACGATGTTGGCTTCCGCCAGCGGCGTGTTGAAGACGCGCTCGGAGCCGAAGCGGCGCTGGAGCCCGTGCGTCACCTTGAAGACCCCGCCTTTGCCCTTCACCCGCTCCAGGACCTCCTCCCGGGAGGCGTCCGCCACGTCCTCACCGAACACCACCACCCGCGGATCGCGCTCCATCTCGTCGCGGAGGCAGGCGTTGAGGAGGTCCACCATGGTGAGGAGGCGGTCATCGCGGTAGTCGGGCGCGTCCTCCGTGTCGAACTCTGACGAGCGAGGGTCCACCGTCTCGCAGTAGAGGTGGCGGGTGGCGGTGGAGGGATCGGGTTGCGGCGAGGCCAGCGCCTCGTCGGCGGCGCGCGCCACCTCCTCCTCCACCTCCGCTTCCAGCCGGTCCAGCTCCTCCTCGGTGGCGACGCCGCGCTCCATGAGGAGCGCGCGGGTCCGCACCAACGGGTCACGGGCGGCCTGGGCGGCCCGCTCCTCTTCGGTGCGGTAGAGGCGCTCGTCGTCGGACATGGAATGGGAATACGGCCTGACGCAATGCGCGTGGATGAACGCGGGGCCCTTCCGTTCCCGCGCGTATGCCACAGCCTCGCCGGCAGCGCGATACATCTCCTCCACGTCAGTGCCGTCGCACTCCACCACGTGGAGGTCCGGGAAGCCCGACACCAGCTTCGAGATGCTGCCCCCTGCCGTCTGCACCTCCACCGGTACGCTGATGGCGTAGCCGTTGTCCTCCACCACGTAGACCACCGGCAGACGGAGGTTGCACGCGGTGTTCAGCGACTCCCAGAACTCCCCTTCGGACGTCGTGCCCTCACCGGCGCACACCACCACGATCTCATCGTCTTCGAACTTCTCGATGAGCGACCGGAGCTCGGGGATCGCCGCCACCTTCCGGCCCGCTTCCGCGGCGCCCACCGCCTGGAGGAACTGGGTCCCCGTGGGCGAGGAGGTGCTGGCGATGTTGTAGCGCACGTCGCCGAAG
>WGEM01000053.1 GCA_015492755.1 Gemmatimonadota bacterium
GACGGCGACCTCGGCTCGCTGGAGCCGGGCAAGCTCGCCGATCTGGTGATCCTCTCCGCCAACCCCCTGGAGGACCTCCGCAACAGCAACACGGTGGAGCGCGTGATGATGAACGGCCGCCTCTACGACGCGGACACGCTGGACGAGCTCTGGCCGAGGGAGCGGCCGGCTCCCTCCTTCTACTGGCAGCGGGACGAGGCCGAGCCGCGGCCCGCCGCGGGCGTGCGGTAGTGGCCGCGCATCGCCGGCGGCACGGCTCCGCCGCAGCGCTGGGGGCGCTCGCTCTCACCCTCGCCGCCCTCCCCCCGGAGGGTGTGGCGCAGTCGGACGTGGCCTTTCCGCCCGAGGTCTACGCCGAGCGGCGGGCCCGCCTCATGGAGCGCCTCCAGGCGCCGGTGATCGTCCCGGGGGAGTACATGATCCGCCACGGCGGAGAGAAGAGGCAGGATCCGAACTTCTTCTACCTCACCGGGGTGGAGTCCCCGTACGCCGTCCTGGTCCTCCTCCCCGGCCCGACTCCCGGCGAAGCGGCCCCGGCTCCCGGGGGGATGGCCGGGGCCTCCGGAGGACGGGACGGGGCCGCCGCCCGGGAGATCCTCTTCCTGCCCGCCCACCGCCAGTTCGCCGGCGCCCAGTACCCGCATCAGGACCCTCGGCTGGTGGACGCCCGCTGGAACCGGCTCATCCGCCGCCTGGAGCCGGGAGCGGCGGCGGAGCGCGCCACGGGGATCGCCCGCACCGAGGCGGTGGACGCCTTCGCGTTCCGGCTCCCCGAGCTGGCGGAGGGCGCCGACACGGTGTGGCTGGTGGGAGCGATGGAGGAGCTCTATGCCCCGCCCGGCATGCGGCCGCCGGAGACGCTGAGGGCGCAGTTCCGCCGTGCCGTGGAGACCCTCCTCCCCGGGGTGGTGGTGGCCGACGCCACGCCGGTGGTGGAGCGGATGCGGGTGGTCAAGGACCGGTGGGAGATCGAGGCCCTCCGCCGGGCCGCCGACATCAGCGCCGAGGGGATGCTGGAGGCGATGCGCCGCATCGAGCCGGGGATGAACGACCTGGAGGTGGCCGGGATCATGGAATGGACCTGGAAGCGGGAAGGGTCGCCCAGGGCCGCCTTTCCGCCCATCGTGGCCTCGGGTCCGGACGCCGTGTCGCTCTTCACCATCCGCTCGGAGAACTACAACTCGGTCAACCGGGTGATGAGGAGCGGCGATCTGGTCTTCATCGACTACGGCGCCGCCGAGTGGAAGATGTACGGGTCGGATCTGTGCCGGACCTTCCCGGTCTCGGGACGCTTCACACCGGAGCAGCGCCGCCTCTACGGAATCGTCCTGGAGGCCCAGGAGGCCGCCATCGCCGCGGTGCGGCCGGGGGTGTCCATCCTGGACGTCATCCGGGCGGCCGCGGAGGTGTACCGGCGGCACGGGCTGGAGGAGATGGAGGACGTGGACCGGATGGGAGCCCGGCGGGTGTGGGGCGTCATGCCGTCGCCCACCCACTATCTGGCGCAGGGGAAGGGACTCACCCGCTACACCGCGGTGGCCGGGGTGGGCGTGCGCGACATCGGGCACCACGTGGGGCTGGAGGCCACCGACGGCCGGGACTACTCCACGCCGCTGGAGCCCGGGATGGTCTTCACGGTGGAGCCGAAGCTCTACGTGCCGGAGCTGGACATCGCCATCATGATCGAGGACATGATCCTGGTGACCGGGGACGGCCACGAGAACCTCTCCGCCCGGGCCCCCCGGAGCGTCGAAGCCATCGAGCGGATCATGGGCGGGCGCTGAGGGGCCGGCGCGGGCACGGAGCGCCCGCCGCCCTCAGTCGCGGTACGGATCGAAGGTCCCGCCGGGGGCCATGCACACGATGAGGGGGCGGAGGCGGTGGAGGACCTCGACGGTGGGGCCCTGCGCCCGCACCACGTCGTCGAGCCTGCGGTACACCTGGGGCGCCTCGTCCAGGTCGCCGCCCCGGAGGATCACGCCCTTCCGCTCCAGCCAGCGGCGCATCTCCCCGGGATCCA
>WGEM01000054.1 GCA_015492755.1 Gemmatimonadota bacterium
GGCGGAGAGGTCCTCCAGCACACGGGACTCGTCCCACCGCTCGCGCACCGACGCGGCCAGCGCGTCCACGTTGAAGGCCGCCACCAGGTCGGAGGCCACCTTCTCCACCACCTTCCGGCCGGCGGGGCGCTCACCCCGCACGATGGCCTCGGGGGGAGCGCGCAGGTCCCAGACCAGCCGCATCCACGACATCACCTTCAGCACGTAGTAGGAGATGTCCACCTCCCACCACCGGAAGCCCTGACGCGTGGAGCTCTGATAGTAATGGTGGTTGTTGTGCCACCCCTCTCCGAGGGTGATGAGGGCCAGGATGAAGTTATTCCGGGAGTCGTCGCCGGTGAGGTAGCGCTGCGACCCCAGACCGTGGGCCAGCGAGTTGATGAAGAAGGTGCAGTGGTAGAGGACGACGGTGCTCCAGAAGAAGCCCACCACCAGCATCTGCCAGCCGCCCCAGAGCCAGAGCGCCACCGCCAGGATGGCGGCCGGGGTGTACGGGTGGCGATCCAGGAACCGCAGCTCCGGATAGCGGGTCAGATCCCGTACCGTCCCGTAATCCGGGCGCTGGTTCGACGGATTGAAGATCCAGCCCACGTGGGCGTACCACATGCCGTGGTGTCGGGGGGAATGGACGTCCTCGGGCGTGTCGGAGTGGAGGTGATGATGGCGGTGCACCGCAGACCACCAGATCACACCCCGCTGCGCCGAGGTCTGCCCCAGGAAGGCCAGGAGGAACTGGAAGAGGCGGCTGGTCTTGTACGACCGGTGGCTGAAGTACCGGTGGTACCCCGCCGTGATGGCCCACATCCGCACCAGATAGAGGACGGCGGCCACGGCGAGCGCCTGGAGGGACACGCCGGTCCAGATGGCTCCCAGGCAGGCGAGGTGGACGAGGACGAAGGGGATAGCGGAAGGGTAGACGATGTCGTCATGGGGCGCATGGTGATGCGCCTCGTGGTGTCGATGCGACACGGTGTGGTACTCCGGAAGAATGCAGAAAACGGGCCGCGGCCCGCGTGCGAAGCTAGCAGGTCGCTCCCACCGGGGGTAGCCCCGGGTGCGCTGACGGCAGGCGGATCCCCACCTGCCCCCCACACCCCTTGCCGTACGCCGGGATCGATACATAAATTCATGCGCATACATGAATACGACGCTCCTTCCCCTGCTGGACCGCCTGGGCGCGCTGGCCGACGAAACGCGCACCCGCGTCCTCATGCTCCTGGCCGACCGCGAGCTCACGGTCTCGGAGCTGGCGGCGGCGCTGGCACTTCCGCAGCCCAATGTGAGCCGGCATCTCAAGACGCTGGCCTCGGAAGGCTGGCTGCAGGTGCGCGCCGAGGGCCGCCGCCGCCACTACGCCCTGGCCGCCGACCTGGACCGGAGCGCCCGCGCGCTCTGGGAGGTGGTGCGACGCGACGTGGAGGAGCGTGGCGGGTTCCCGGAAGATCGCGCGCGGCTCCGCGAGATCCTTCTGGAGCGGCGACGGCGGAGCGAGGCGTTCTTCGCCACCGAGGCGGCGCGCTGGGACCAGATCCGCGAGGAGCTCTTCGGCGCGGGGGCCGTGCTGGCGCCGCTCCTCGGCCTCCTGGACCGGGGCTGCACGGTGGCGGACCTGGGCTGCGGCACGGGAGCCTTCGCGGCGGCGGTGGCGCCGTTCGTCCACCGGGTTGTGGGTGTGGACGCGTCTCCCGAGATGCTGGAAGCGGCCCGTCTCCGCACGCAGGGTATGGCTGGCGTGGCGTGGGTGGGGGGCTCCCTGGAGGCGCTCCCCCTCCCCGACGCCTCCGTGGATCTGGCGGTGATGGCGCTGGTGCTTCACTACGTGCCCGACGTGGACGCGGCGCTCCGGGAGGCGGCCCGCATCCTGGTGCCGGGTGGTCGGCTGGTGGCCCTGGAGTTTCGCCGCCACGACCTGGGCCCGGAACTCACCGCCAGGATGGGTCACGCCTGGCCGGGCTTCGAGCCTGACCGTCTCGCGCGCCTGGCCGCCGACGCGGGGCTCTCCGGCGCGGCGTCGCACGCGCTGCCGCCCACGCTCACCGCTCAGGCACCGCCCCTCGTACTGCTCACCGCCGGCCGCCCGCGCACCCGCGGCGCGGGCGATGGAGACTCGTTCGAATCCCCTTCCGGATCCGCGCGACGGATCCCACACCATCGAGAGGATCAATCATGACCCAGACCGTACTCATGCCCGAAGAACTCAAGGCGGGCAACCGGCCCCCCTTCAAGGTGCGGGACCTCTCCCTGGCGGAGTGGGGCCGCAAGGAGATCCGCCTGGCAGAACACGAAATGCCGGGACTCATGGCGGCCCGGCGGGAGTTCGGCCCTCAGAAGCCCCTCGCCGGACTCAAGGTGGGCGGGTCGCTGCACATGACCGTGCAGACGGCGGTGCTCATCGAGACGCTCATGGATCTCGGCGCCGACGTGCGCTGGGCTTCGTGCAACATCTTCTCCACGCAGGACCACGCCGCCGCCGCGGTGGTGGTGGGGCGTGACGGCACCCTGGATGACCCCAGGGGTGCCGCGGTCTTTGCCTGGAAGGGTGAAACACTGGAGGAGTACTGGTGGTGCACGGACCAGATGCTCACCTGGCCCGACGGTTCAGGCCCCGACCTCCTGGTGGACGACGGGGGCGACGCCACCCTCCTCATCCACAAGGGCGTCGAGTTCGGGACCGCCGACGGCGTCCCGGCCTTCGATCCGGAGAACGATCCGGAGGAGTGGGGCGTCATCCTCGACCTGCTCCGCCGCACCCTCACCCAGGACCCGGAGAAGTGGCGTCGCATCGCCGCCAGCGTGCGGGGCGTCTCGGAGGAGACCACCACCGGGGTCCACCGCCTCTATGAGATGGAGAAGGCGGGAACGCTCCTCTTCCCCGCCATCAACGTCAATGATTCGGTGACGAAGTCCAAGTTCGACAACCTCTACGGCTGCCGGCACTCGGTTATCGACGGCCTCAACCGCGCCACCGACGTCATGCTGGCCGGAAAGGTGGCGGTGGTGTGCGGCTACGGTGACGTGGGCAAGGGGTGCGCCCAGGCGCTCCGCGGCCAGGGTGCGCGAGTCATGGTCACGGAGATCGACCCCATCTGCGCGCTCCAGGCGGCCATGGAGGGTTACGCCGTGGTGCGGCTGGACGACGTGGTGGAGACCGCCGACATCTTCATCACCGCCACGGGGAACCGCGACATCATCACCGCCGATCACATGGCGCGGATGAAGGACAAGGCCATCGTTGCCAACATCGGTCATTTCGACAACGAGATCGACATGGCGGGGCTGGCGAAGGTGCCGGGGATCCGCAAGACGGAGATCAAGCCGCAGTACCATGAGTGGACCTTCCCCGACGGACACTCGGTACTCATCCTCGCCGAGGGCCGCCTCATGAATCTGGGTTGCGCCACAGGCCACCCCAGTTTCGTGATGTCGGCGAGCTTCACCAACCAGGTCCTGGCCCAGATCGAGCTGGCGAAGAACGCCCACCGGTACGAGCGTAAGGTGTACACGCTCCCGAAGCACCTGGACGAGAAGGTCGCACGCCTGCACCTCGGTCACCTGGGCGCGCGCCTCACCGAGCTCACCGACGAGCAGGCGGCGTACATCGGCGTGCCGAAGGAGGGGCCGTACAAGCCGGAGCACTACCGGTACTAGGAGCCTGTCCGAGTAAGAGAGCGGGCCGCGTTGGGCGTGCCACGGCCCCGAATCCTAGGCGGCGCGACGACGGCGTAGCCCGACCTACGTCGAGGAGCGCCAACGACGGAGGCGGAGTCGTGCCACGCCCAACCCACAATCTTTGATGTCATTGTCCTGCACGTGGA
>WGEM01000055.1 GCA_015492755.1 Gemmatimonadota bacterium
CTTCTGGGGGCTGGCGGCGGTGGGAGGGGCGGTGGGTGTGCTCCTGCGCGCCGCGCCCCGAGGTACCGCGGTCCTCCTGGGCGGGATCGTGGTGGCCCTCCTCGCGCTCACTGGTGCCTACCTGCTCACCATACGGTTCCGGACGATGGATCGCGATGCCGCGCCGCCCTTGCTCCGGTGGCTGGTGCAGAGCCACGCGCGTTATCCGGTGCTGGCACTGGTCCTGGACGGGGTGTGGGTGACGCTGGCGTACTACGGAGCCTACGTCCTCCGGTGGAGCCCGGAGGAGCTGGTGGCGCAGCTCCCGTACTTCGAGCGCTCGGTCATTCTTTTCGTGGGGATGAAACTCATCGGGTTCATCCTCGCCGGCGTCTACGACATGCGCTGGGCCAGCTTCGGCCTCTATGATGCGTTCCGGGTACTTCGTGCCAACCTCTTCGGGACGCTCCTTGCGGTGGGGTTCCTCTTCCTGGTGGAGCGGGAAGGGCTCTCGCGGGGTGTGGTGGCCATCGACTTCCTGGTCTGCCTGCTCTTCACCACCGGCGGTCGACTCACCTTCAGGATCATCGAGGGGACGGCGAGGGCGCTCACCGATGAGGGTCTTCCGGTGGTGGTGGTGGCGCCCGCAGATGGGGTGCCCGCCATCGTGGCTCAGCTACACGGGGTGGGGGAGCCGAAGCTGAGGCCCGTGGCCGTGGCCGATCCTGAGGCCGTGACGACCCGGGCTCGCGTGGGGGGACTCCCGCTCTACGGGGGAGAGCGCGCCCTGGAGGATGCGCTGGCCGGCAGCGGAGCCGCGGCGGTGCTGGTGGCGGGTCGGGTCCCCTCCGTCATGGCGCATCTGCAGGAGTACCTGGAGCGGCACGGGGGGGTGGATGTCTTCGTGTACGAGGTACGGGTGGAGCCGCTCCGGTCGCTTCATTTCGCCTAGGAGCCTGTCCGAGTCAAGGAGTGGGTCGCGTTGGGCGTGCCAGGGCCCGCACGCTCCCTCCCGTTCCCTTCGCCTGCTAGCTTTACGCCTCAACCGCGTTCATCCTCACCCATTACGACAACTACATGACACACACCTTCGGCGTCATCGGGCTGGGCTACGTGGGGCTCCCGCTGTCTGTCGAGGCGGCGCGAAGCGGACTCCGTGTGCTGGGCTTCGACGTGAAGGAGGATGTGGTGGCCGGGGTGAACGCCGGCCGCTCCCACATCCAGGACCTCACCGACGCCGACGTGGAGGAGCTCCGGGAGACGGGCCGGCTGGAGGCCACCACGAACATGTCACGGCTCGCCGAGTGCGATGCCATCTCCATCTGCGTGCCGACGCCGCTGTCCAAGACGCGCGATCCCGATGTGTCCTACATCATCGCGGCGTCGGAGGCGGTGGCGGCGGCGCTGAGGCCGGGGCAGCTGGTGGTGCTGGAGTCCACCACGTATCCGGGCACCACGCGGGAAGTGCTGCAGCCGGCGCTGGAGCGCACCGGGCTGAGGGCCGGGAAGGACTTCCACCTCTGTTTCTCGCCGGAGCGGGTGGATCCGGGCAACCGGGAGTGGACGACGCGCAACACGCCGAAGGTGATCGGAGGCGTGACGCCGGCGTGTACGGAGGCAGGCGCGGCGTTCTACGAGCGGTTCATCGAGACGGTGGTGCGGGTGTCGTCGGCGGAGGCGGCGGAGCTGACGAAGATCCTGGAGAACACCTTCCGGGCGGTGAACATCGGGCTGGTGAACGAGGTGGCACTCATCGCCGACCGGCTGGGTGTGGACGTGTGGGAGGTGATCGACGCGGCGGCGACGAAGCCGTTCGGCTTCATGAAGTTCACGCCGGGGCCGGGGCTGGGCGGGCACTGCATTCCGGTGGATCCGCACTACCTCTCGTGGAAGATGCGCACGCTGAACTACAAGACACGCTTCATCGAGCTGGCGTCGGAGATCAACGCGGAGATGCCGCTCTTCGTGGTGGGGAAGGTACGGGCGGTGCTGAACCGGGCGAGGAAGGCGGTGAACGGGAGTCGGGTGCTGCTTGTGGGGGTGGCCTACAAGCGTGACATCGACGACGTGCGGGAATCACCCGCCATCGACATCCTACGCCTCCTGAGGGAGGAGGGCGCCGAGGTGTCCTACCACGACCCGTACGTGCCGGAGCTGGCGGAGGACGGCGTCGCGGATCGCTCGGTGCCGCTCACCGATGAGCTCCTGGAGGGAGTGGACGTGGCGGTGATCCTCACGGACCACAGCAACGTGGACTACCCCCGCATCGTGGAGCGGGCGCCAGCGGTGGTGGACGCCCGCCGGGCGGTGGCGCGTTCGGGTGCACAGCCACAAGCCGGAACCACCGACGCCTGGATCGTGAAGGGCTGAGGCCCGCACGTCCGGTGCGCGGCGGGCCCACGGGGGATCCGTGGGATGGCTTCAGCTCCGCTTTTTCTTCTTTCCGCCGTCGCTGTAGTAGTAGTGGTGGTAGTACCCGTACTTCCCGTACGTGCTGTAGTAGCGGGAGTCGCGGCGGTAGTCCACGTCGTTCAGCACCGCGCCCAGCACCGGCGCCCGAACGTTTCGGAGCTGCTCGATGCTGTAGGTGAGGGCGCCCTTCTCGGTGAAGCTGGCGCGTGCCACCAGCACCACGCCGTCGGCCTTCGTCCCCAGAACCGCCGCGTCGGTCACCACCGTGAGCGGCGCGGAGTCGATGAGGATGAGGTCGTATCGCTCCTCCAGCGCCTCCAGGAGGGCCTTCATCCGCTGAGATCCCAGGATCTCCGCGGGGTTGGGCGGATACGGGCCGGTGGGCATGAAGTCCAGCGTGCCGCTCTCCTTCAGGTCGATGGTGCGGATGGCGTCCGTAATGCTGGCGCTCCCCGCCAGAACGTTGGTGAGGCCGGGATCCCGCTCCACACCGAAGACGCCGTGCAGCACGCCTCGCCGGAGATCGGCGTCGATGAGCAGAGTCTTAATCCCCTGCTGTGTGAGCGTGATGGCCAGGTTCGCGGCGCTGGTGGACTTCCCGTCCTGCGGCAGCGGGCTGGTGAAGACGATGGTCTTCGGCGGCCGATCCGGGTTGGAGAAGGTGAGGTTCGTCCGCAGCGTCCGGTACGCTTCCGAGACCGGGTTCCGGGGATCGCGCCCCGCCACCAGGCGCGCGCCGAGTTCTCCGGCCCCGCCGATGGCCACCTGCGTCGCTTTCCCCCGCCCATTGAGGCCCGCCTGACGGATCCTGGGGATCATCCCCAGGATGGGCGCGCCACCGGTGGCCGCCTGCACGTCCTCCCGGGTGTGGACCGTCTCATCCAGGTACTCCCGCGTGAACGCGATGCCGACGCCCAGCATCCCGCCCAGGATGATGCCCAGGAGCAGGTTCAGCATCGTCCGGGGTCTCACGGGCTCGGCCGGGAGCACGGCGGCGTCCACCACGCGCACGGTGGCGTCATCCACCGCCTCCAAGATCCGGGCCTCCTGCAGCCGATTCTGGAGCAAGGTGTAGACCTCTTCCAGGACGTCCCGCTCCCGTTCCAGCCGCAGCAGCTCCACCTCCCGCTGGGGAATGCGTTCCAGGTCCGAGCCGTACTGCGCCAGCATCCGGTCGTAGCCTTCCACCTGGTTCTCCAGCCCCCGGAGGTACGTGAGGGCGGTGTTGCGCAGCTGCTCCTCGATCTCTTTGATGCGGGCGGTGAGGTTCTGGACGTCGGGGTCCTGCATGGTGCGCCGTTGCAGGAGCTGGGAGCGCTGGCTCACCGCCTCATTGAGCGCCCTCAGGAGCTCGGACGCGGCCTGGTTGCGAAAGAGCGTGGGGAAGGAGATGAGCTTGGTATAGGGTGAGGGCTGCGTGGGATCGGCGGTGGCGGCCTCCCGGTCGATCTGGTCCACCATCCGCTGCAAGGCGTCCCGCTCAGCCTCGATGGCGTTTCGCTCCCCCTGTAGCCGCACCATCTGGCTCACCTGCGCCTCCGCCTCCGCCTGGATGGAGACCACCTGCTCCCCTTCCCGGAAGGCGGTGAGCGCCTCCTCCGCCCGGCGGAGCTGGACGGAGAGGGTGTCGATCTGCCGCTCGAGGAACCGGACCGTGCTGGTGGCTTCGCGCTTCCGCACCTCCGTACCCTGTTCGATGTACACGTCCGCCAGAGTGTTGGGCACCAGGTGCACCAGCTGCGTATCGCTGGACTCGTAGCGTACCGCGACGATGGCCGCCTCACGGTTGGGCCTGGAGACGGTGATGCGTTCCTGGAGCGCCTTCACCGCCTTGCCGAACGGGTGCACCTGGAGGATGAGCTGGTCGTAATCCCCCGCAGCCTCACGAAGTGTGAAGGTGGCACCGGGGAGCGCCGCCGGCTCGCCGATCCGGGCGGTGCCGTACGCCACCTGCGTCTCCTGCTCCGTCACGGCGAAGGAGCCGTCGGGTTGCCGGTCCAGGACGTACAGCCCCTCCGGAGCCCAACGCTCCACAAAGACGGAGCCCATGAGTTCCGTCCGGGCCACACCACGGGGCACCTGGACTTCCAGTTGGAGCCCCAGCGTGTCCACCACCGCCTCCGCCAGCGTCCGGCTGCGGAGGACCTCCATCTCGGTCTCCACCTCGCTTCCGGTGGAGAGCGTCTGAAGGATATCCAGCACCGGGAGCTCGGAGCGCTCCTCCTGGATCTGGATGGAGGTCTCGGCCTCGTAGACGGGCACCGTATAGAGGCTGTAGGCCAGCGCGGCGCCGGCGCACAGCACCACCGCGCCGGTGAGCACGAGCCAGTTCCGTACCAGGAGGTTCCAGACGTCCCGGAGGTGGATCTCGTCTTCCGTGTGCGATGCGGCGGCGGGTCCGATCCCCTGCGGCTCGTCGGTCATACGCCCCTCAGTTGCGGATGAAGATGGCGATGATGAGTGCCACCGACGCGCTGAGGGCGGTGGCCACCACGTTGGAGTTACGGCTGAACCAGCTCCGCTCGGGCACGAAGATCTGGTCGCCCGACTGAATGGGCGAATCCGCGAGGCGGGTGTCGGCGCCGATCTCGACGGCGATCTCCCGGCCGTTGCGGATGACGCGCACCCGGTCCGGATCACCGATGGGCGTCGCTCCTCCCGCCAGCGCCACCACGTCCCGGATGGTCATGGTGGGATCAGCCAGCTTCAGCCCGGGTTCGTTCACCGCGCCCATGATCCGGATGCGCCGGAGCACCGTGATGTCGATGGACGGATTGCGCAGATACTGGCGGTAGTCGGCCAGGAGCTTGGCTTCCAGGC
>WGEM01000056.1 GCA_015492755.1 Gemmatimonadota bacterium
CCTTCCTTGCGGCGGACTTCGTAGCGCGCGCGGTGGCCGTCAGAAGGTGGCCACGCCCAGATCCGCCAGGTCGCCCACCTCCAGCGCTTCGTCTACCGCGAAGGGCTCGCCGTACGCCACCCGGATCCGGCTCCCGTAGTGCGCCATCTGTGCCCGCACGTGATCGAAGAGCGGACGGTCACCGCCGGGATAGACCTCGCCGGCCTGGATGACGCCCTTGAACTGTGAGGCGTAACACGC
Source organism: Gemmatimonadota bacterium (assembly GCA_015492755.1). Taxonomy (GTDB): domain Bacteria; phylum Gemmatimonadota; class Gemmatimonadetes; order Longimicrobiales; family Gaopeijiaceae; genus S146-37. Next base: position 241 of record WGEM01000056.1, read on the forward strand.
CAGCGCCTCCAGTTTTCGCTCCATCTGCCGGGTGATGTCCACCACGAAGCCGGGCACCACCACGTCTTCCCGGAAGGCGGTGGCATACACCACCTTCACCGGTCGGTAGGGTGCCCCTCCGGCATCGAATCGCTTCAACCCCGCCAGGAAGCAGGCATCGCGCACCAGCTCCGAGGCGATGCGGTGATCCCGGTGGCGCCCCGCCTTCCAGTGGGTCACCACCACCCTCGGCCTGAGCTCCCGCAGCTGCGCCACCACCACGCGGCGAGCCTCGTGGTCGTTCTCCAGCCGGCTGTCGGGGAGACCCGCCGTGCGACGGACCTCCAGGCCCATGACGCGTGCCGCCGCGTCCGCCTCGCGGGCGCGGAGTTCGGCGGAGCCGGAGCTGCCCGCCTCGCCCCGCGTCAGGTCCAGCACACCCACGCGCTTCCCGGCGTCGGCGCTCTTGATGAGCGCGCCTCCGCACAGCAACTCCGCGTCGTCGGGGTGCGCCATCACCGCCAGGACGTCGAGTTCGTGACTCATGACCTATTCGTAGCGCAGCGCCACCACCGGGTCCAGCCGGCTGGCGCGGATGGCGGGAAGGAGACCGAAGAGCATCCCGGTGAGCGCCGCCATGGCCAGCGCCGCCCCCACAGCCCAGATGGGGATTCGGGCGGGCAGGGGGGTCCACGCCGCGACGCCGGAGGCGATCCCCCAGCCGAAGAGCATCCCCAGCGCAGCGCCCACGGCCGTGAGGACCGACGCCTCCACCAGGAACTGCCAGAGGATCTCCCGCCGCGTGGCGCCCACCGCTTTGCGGATTCCGATCTCGCGGGTGCGCTCGGTGACGCTGATGAGCATGATGCCGATGACCCCCACACCCCCCACCAGCAGCCCCGCCGAGGAGAGCGCCAGCATCACCAGGAAGAACACACCCGTGAGCTGGTTGAAGAGATCCAGGATCTGTGCGCTGGCGATGAGCGCGAAGTTGTTCTCTTCGATGGGCCGGAGGCGGCGGAGCCCGCGGAGGAGCGCGATGACGTCATCCTGGGCGCGCTCCAGCGTCACCCCCTCCTCGGGGACCACCTGGATCTGCGCCTGCCAGAGCGATTGCCGGAGGCGGCGGTGGGCCGCCGTCCACGGGAACACCGCCCAGTGCTTGATGGCGTTGGTGAAGATGTTTTCCGCAGGCTCGAAGACGCCGACGACGGTGAAGGGCTCCTGCGTCCCCCGCCAGACGTTGAGCATCCGCACGCGCTGGCCGATGGGGTCACGCTGACCGAAGAGCTCGGTGGCGAGTTCCGCGGAGAGGACCACCACCGGCTTGCCCTGCCGCACCTCCGCCGGGGTGAAGTCCCTCCCGGCGATGAAGTCACCCACGGTGTAGGCGGGCCAGCCCGACGAGGAGCCGGACGCCTGAACCCCCCGGACGCGGTGTCCGTCCACGTCCATGTCGATGCTGAAGCTGAAGTTGTAGAGCGCTGCCTGGACGGTGGGGAGGGCCTCGATACGCCGGGCCTCTTCCTCCGTGAGTTCGGGCCGGTTCCACCAGGGCGGGCGGTTGTTGCCCTCATCCTCCACCCGTACCGCGGTGAAGTCGAAGCGCGTGACGATGAAGTTGTTGGGCCCCCCGGCCTCGAAGGCCTCCATGACGCTGGTACGGATCCCCGTGATGAGCGCCGCCAGCGCCACCACCACCGACACCCCCACCGCCACGCCCAGAATCGTGAGACTGGAGCGAATGAAGTTGGCTCGCATCGCGTCCAGGGCGATCCAGAGCCCCTCCACGATGGCACCCATACCGGGACCGGTGCGTCGACTCCACTCACTCATAGCGCAGCGCGTCCACGGGATCGAGCTTGGACGCCCGTGAGGCCGGGTAGACCCCCGCCGCGATTCCCACACCCAGTCCCAGCGCCACGCCCACGCTCACCCACACCGGGCTCACCGCCGCGGGAAGGGGGGAGACCGCGGAGATGAGCATCGCCAGGAGAATGCCGATGGCCACGCCGAAGCCGGCGCCGGCGGTGGAGAGCGTGGCGGCCTCGATGAGCACCTGGACCAGGATGTCCTTTCGGCGGGCCCCCAGCGCCTTCCTGATGCCGATCTCACGGGTGCGTTCCATGACGGAGACCAGCATGATGTTCATGATCACGATCCCGCCCACCACGAGGGCGATGGCCACCAGCCCCGGGAGCGCCACGAAGAGGATGCGGGAGATGTTGTCCCAGAAGCTGATGGCGTCCTCCGCGGTCTCCACCGCGAAGTTATTCGGCTCGTCGGGCTTCAGGCGGTGCCGCGCCCGCATGATTCCCTCCACTTCGGCCTGAACCTCCCGAGTGAGGTCGGGGTCCAGCGCCTGGACCACGATCTCGTCCACGCGGCCGCGCGGCGCGGTAAAGGACTGGACGGGCGAGCGCGCGGGCGCCACCACGAAGTTGTCCAGCGACTGGCCGAAGAGCGATCCGCGCTCCTCCAGCACGCCGATGACGCGGTAGGGGAAGCCGCGGATCCGGAGCGTCCTTCCCAGGGGGTCCAGCTCCTGGAAGACCACCTCCGCCGTCTCGGCGCCCAGCACCACCACCGGCGTGCCCGCTTCGGCCTCCTGGGGCGTGAAGATGCGCCCGCGCGCAACCTCCAGCGCGCGGATCGTGAAGAACTCCGGCGAGGCGCCGATCACCTGCACGCCGGTGGCGCTCCTGCCGTTGTCCCCCACCACCGACGAGCCGGCCGTGCTCACCACCGCCACACGCGCCGGAATGCTGAGATGGAGGCGCAGCGCCTCCGCGTCCTCGTAGGTGAGGCGCGGCCGGCGCAGGCGGGCACGCCACTCCTCCGGGTCCACGTTGATGTTCACTTCGGGCCAGCGGCGCACGGTGACGGTGTTGATCCCGAACACCTGCGAGGTGACCTCCTCGCGCACGTAGCGATCCAGCCCCTCCACCACCGTCACCACGATGATGAGGAACATCACGCCCAGGATCACCCCCAGAAGGCTGAAGAAGCTCTTCAGCTTCTGGGTGCGGATCTGCTGCAGGGCCAGGAAGACCCCTTCCCAGACGTTCATGCGAGGCGTGGCTGGGGATGGCTCACTCGATGACCGGCCCTTCGGTGATGCGGATGGCGTCGCCGTCCTTGAGTTGCCGGATCCGCTGATACGGCCCCGCCACCACCGTGTCGCCCACGTTGACCCCTTCCAGGATCTGGAAGTACTCCTGCCCCGTGATCCCGACGCGTACCGGCTGGAAGCTCACCGTATGGTCGTGGACGAGGAAGACGCCTTCCACATCCACCTTCTGGTCCTCCTTGAGCTCGGTGGCCACCACGCCCTCGGGCCAGTACTGACTCCCGTACTTTTCCTTCAGCGTGTCCGGGTGCAGCTCACGCACCGTAAGCGCGATGATGGGCACCGCCACCGCGTCCTCGGCGGTGTCCACGATGATGTCGGCGGTGGCGGAGAGATCAGGACGCAGGTCGTACGTGGTGGAGTCCAGGGTGATGACCACCTCGAAGTCGATGGCGGCCTGCTGCCCGCCGGTCTGCTGCTGCGGCGGGTTGATGGCGGAGTTGCCGATCTCGGTGACGCGACCGGTGAAGATGGTGTCGGGGAAGGCGTCGATGCGGATGAGGGCGCTGTCGCCTACGGCGATGTCGGGTACGTCCGTCTCGTCCACCTGCACCACCACCTCCATCACCGAGAGGTCGGAGATGGTGAGCACGAGGCTCCCGGGGTTGTTCATCGTCCCGACGATGACCGTCTCTCCCTCCTCCACGTTCAGACGGGTCACGCGGCCGTCCATCGGTGCGCGGAAGATGGTCTTGGAGAGCCGCTCCTGCGCCTCCTCCAGCGCCGCCCGCGCCTGTTCCACACCGTACTCCGCCGAAGCCAGCGTCGCCCGCGCCACGTCCACGGTGGTCTGCGCGTCCTCCACCTGCTGTCGGCTCACCAACAGGGAGTCGCGCGCGCGGAGCGCCAGGAGGCGATCCAGATCGCGCTCGGCCCGGATCAGGTTGGCCTCCTGCTGCGCTCGCTGGGCTTCCATCTGCGCCAGCGTGGCCTCGGCTCGCCGGACCGCCGCCTCGTACTGATCGGGTTCCAGCTTCAGGAGGATCTGGCCCCGCACCACGTCGTCGCCCTCGTCCACCAGGAGTTCGGCCACGCGGGCGGAGATGTCGGAACTCATGTCCACCGCCCGGCGCGCGCGGATGTTCCCGCTGGCGGTGACGATCTCCACCAGGTCCCGGGCCTGCACCTCTTCCACCCGCACTTCCACGCCCCGCTCGCGTCCGCGGGTGGCGGAGAGCGCGGCGGCGCTCCCCAGCACGAGGACCACGCCGATGCCGATGAGAACCTTCGTTCTGGCTTCCATATGATGCGTTCCGGTCAGTTTCTCAGGGATGTCCCGACGAGCGTCTCGAGGTTCGTGACGGCGTCGTGGTATGCGAACACGGCGGTGAGGTGGTCACGTTCGGCCTGTCGGAGCGCGGTCTGCGCGTCGGCCAGCTCCACGAAGCTGATGGCCCCGAGCTGGTAGCGCTCGCGCGCCAGCCTGAGTTGCTGCTCCGCCAGATCACGGTTCCGCGCCTCCAGCACCGCGCTCCGGTAGGCGGTGCGGACGTTGGCCAGACCCACCGAGATGTCTGCCACCAACGCCAGCTCCTGCTCCCGGAGCTGCAGCGCCAGGTCGTCCCGCTGGATCTTGGCCGCCTCCACGTTCCGCTGCCGGGTGAGCCCCTGAAAGATGGGGATGCTGATACCGAAGCTCACCGACGGCGGCGAGCGTTCGAAGCGGAAGGGGAACTGGTCGTTCTCCTCGAGGATCCTGCGGCGCTGCTCGTCCGTGAAGACGTAGCGCGAGCAGTCCATGGGCGGCAGGGGGTCGGCGAGTCGCGCGTACAGGTCGTTGGTCTGGAGACACTGCTGCACCTGTGCCGCCACCTGCGCCTGCGCCCGCTGGATCTGGAAATCGACGCTGCTGGCTTCCCGGGTGAACCCGCTCCAGCCCGTACTGATGGAGAGGGAAGGGAGGTAGCCGGACTTGGCGGCGCTGACACCCACGTCCGCCGCC
>WGEM01000057.1 GCA_015492755.1 Gemmatimonadota bacterium
GCACCTGACCCTCGGTGGGCCGCAGCACACCCGCCACCATCCGGATGGTGGTGGTCTTGCCCGCGCCGTTGGGGCCCAGGAAGCCGAAGATCTCGCCCCGGTGCACCTCGAGGTCGAGGCGGTCCACGGCGGTGAAGCGCCCGTACCGCTTGGTGACGCCGCGGAGCTGGAGCATCTCGCCGGGCCCGCCGGCCGCGCCCTCCCGTTGCGACAGGACCTGGCCCGCTACACCCACGGATGCGTCGCTCACGCTGCGTCCTTTCGCATGTCCAGCACTTCGATCTGGAGGTTTCCGATGAGTCGCACGATCTCCACCTGCTGCGCCAGCCCTCCGATGACGAACCGGAGGTGGGCCGCGTCGGCGGGCACCTGCCCGAAGGTGGGGTCCACCGCCACCCACTCACCCAGCCACACCTCCGGCCAGGCGTGGTAGAAGAAGGCGCCGTTCACGTACACCAGTCCCACCGCCGTCCGGGCGGGCAGCCCCAGCGCCCTGGCCAGGGCCACGTACAGGACCGTGTGCTCGTTGCAGTCGCCCTGCCGCGTCTCCAGCACCTGCACGGCGTTGGGGACGGAGAAGGTCACGCTCTTGCGGAGCATCCCGTAGACGGAGCGGGTGAGCTGCGCCGCCACATCCTTGGGATCCTGGCGCCACTCACTCCGCGCCGCCGTGATCTCCCGCGCACGGGTGATGATGCGTTCGTCGTCGCTCTGGATGAGGGGCTCGGGCTCCAGTGCCTCGCGCAGGTCCATGCGGGCGTACGGGAGCCGATAGCCCGGTTCGATGTCTTCCCACCGCGCGCGACGGACGATGAGGGTGTCCCCCCGGAGTTCCTGACGGCCGCCCTCCAGCTGGAACCCCGACAGGTCCACGCCGGAGAGGAGGAACCGCACCTCGTCGTACGCCTCCACGCCGGAGAGGTCCACGTTGCTCTGTACGGCGGTGGAGAGGATGATGTCGTCGTCGACGGGGTCCCCGCCCGCCAGGCGTGCGTCCTCCTGCGCCTGGCGCGCCAGTTCGTACTCCGTCTTCCGCATGGAGAAGCCCAGCGGGCTCGAGGACTCCAGGATGCGGCCGTCCTCGTCCACCCAGCTCTCCACCTCCATCCCGCCGAAGACCTCGGCGATCTTCCAGGCGGGCACCGGGTCGGTGTGAGCGGGACGCCACCGCCCGGTCTCCGGGTCCAGCGCGGCGCTGTCGGTGATGAAGAGGGTGTCGTGATCCAGCACACGCACTTCCACGGTCCGCATGCTGAGGCTGGTGGGGTCGAATACCGGGAGGCGGTGCCGGTCCCCCACCTTCCACCCCTCACCCATGGCCACACGGATGGGCACCAGGTTCGACATGATGGGGGGCTGGGAAAGCCGGAAGGAGAGCTGCTGCTCGCTCCCGGCGGATCGGATGCGCACCGAGAGCGTCGTGTCCGGACTCAGCTCGCCCTCCGCCTCGAAGCGTCCCACCTCACTGTCGAGGCTGAACCGGAACCGCTCCATCACCAGCGCCGGACTCAGCTTCACGTACGTCCGCGCCACGGCGGTGCCCGTCTGCCCCAGCGCCGGAAGCTCCAGAGCCATGAAGTCTTCCAGTTCGAAGCCGTCGGGGAGGGTGTCGAGGCGTGATGTGGCCTGCCCCACCGTCCGCTCACCCATGGTGAGGGTGTAGAAGCTCACGCCCGGCGCCAGGGAGAGTGCGGCCTCGGCGAGGCGCGCCAGCTCCGGTTGGAAATACTCCCTCCGGATCTGCCACCCCACCATGACGAGCCACACCATCAGGATCGTCCCGCCCAGAATCCGCTTCCGCATCTACGGCCCACCCGGTGGCAGGGTCACTCCCCCTTGCGCCAGCTGCCTCGAGACCTGCTCCAGAACTTCCGCTTCGTACCGGGAGGAAGCCACCACCTTGAACTCCAGCGGCGGACGCGCCTCGGCGAGGTGATTGTAGAGCAGCTCCAGGAGGACCCGGGCGGGGGTTTCGGCATCCAGGGTCCCGACGCCCATCCCCAGCGGCGGGAGCGCCAGCGACTCGATCCCCATATCGGCAGCCCGTCGCAGGCTGTTGCGGAGCGCCTTCTGCACCGACACCGGGGACTCGGGCTCATCGGGCGAGGACACCACCGCATGGATGACGAACTCGGCGGCCAGCTCTCCACCGTGCGTCATCACGGCGCCGCCCACCGGGAGGGGTCCCATCTGCTCCAGCCTCTCCTGCATCGCGGCGCCCGCCATGATCCCCAGGTCCCGGCTGCCGGGCGTGACCGGAGCCAGATCCGAGCGAATGGGCCGCAGGAGCCCCTCGGTGGCCTGGTCGTGGAGCCGACCCACCACGATGCGAATCATCGCGCCTGCAGCTCCCGCGCCCTTCGATACATCCGGGACGCCTCCTCGGGCATGTGCTTCCGGTCGTAGATGTGGCCCAGCGTGTAATACGCCTTGGCATTGGACGGCTGGAGGGCGATGGCCCGCTCCAGCGCCTCCATCGCCTCGTCGAAGCGCTCCAGCCGGTTCAGCGCCTCACCGCGGTAGTAGAACGCAGCCGCCGACTCCGGGTCCCGCTCGCAGACCCAGCGAAGGTCCAGCTCCGCCTGAGCGTATACGCCCCGACGAAAATGAAGGATCCCCAGGTTGGCGCGCACGTGGACGTCTTCCGGGGCGATGCGCGCCGCCCGCCGGAGAATCTCCTCCGCCTGCTCGTACCGGCCTGCAGCCGCCAGCGCCGCACCGTAGTTGCTGAGCACCTCCACGTTCTCAGGCTCCACCCGGAGCGCCGCCTCGAAGTGCTCCAGCGCCGACTCCGCGTCGCCCAGTTCGTCGAAGAGGACACCCAGGTTGTTGAGCGCTTTCACGTTCGTGGGATGTTCGCGCAGCACCGCGCGGTACACCTCCACGGCCTCCTCCACCCTCCCCCGCTCCGCCAGCTCGCGGGCCCGCGCCAGCGGCTCCCCGGCGGGCGCCGGGGGACGCGGATCGGCCGCCGCGGCAGCGGGCTCGGCGACGGTGGGCTCGGCCCTCGCCGCGGCCGGGCTGGAGGCGGAGGCGGGGGGCTCCGGCGAAGCTTCCGGAAGCTCCTCCACCGGCGCCGGCAGCAGCGCGGTGGGCTCGGGAGCAGGCGCGGGCGGCTCCGGCTGCGGGGCCGGCGCGTCCTGCGCGGCCGGCGCGGCAGGGACATCCTCCGCCGCGGCAGGGTCGTTCTGCGGCGGGGCCGATGGCTCCTCCTCCCTGCGGCGCGAGGATCGCTTCTGGCGCGTGCCGGAGCGCTTCCCTGTCCGCCGCTTCCGCGTGGGCGCCGGGCTTTCAGGCGCCTCCGGCGTCGGTCCGGGTGGCGGAGCGGGCTCCACCGCCTCCAGCAGGTCGGTCTGCTCGGCGTCCGTCTCCGCAGCCTGCTGCTGCTTCATGCTGCGTTTCCTGGGCGTCACGCCGGTCCCCCCACCGCGCTCCGGACCCACTCCATGTAGGCGCCGTGGCCGCCCGCCACCGGAAGGACCAGGACCTCGGGCACCTCGTACGGATGCAGCTCCAGCACGCGCTCGCGGAGCGCCCCGGCGCCGGCGGCGGTGGTCTTCATGACCAGGAGCACCTCGGCGTCGCGGTGCACCCGACCCTCCCAGCGGTACACGGAGGTGAGGCCGGGCACGATGTTCACACACGCCGCCAGTCGCTCCTGTACCACCGCCGTGGCCAGCGTCTCACCCGTCTCGGCGTCCGGCGCCGTCACCAGCACGGCGACGAGTTCCGTGTCCCGCTGCATCTCCCCCGTCACCCGGCGTCAGTCTCCCTCGATGATCTCATGCGCCGGCTCGTCTTCGTAGAGCTGGTGGATGAGGTCCGCGTAGCGTTCCTGGATGACCCGGCGCTTCACCTTCATCGTGGGCGTGAGGAACCCGTTCTCGATGGTGAGTTCCTCGTCCAGGAGCGCGATCTTCTTGGGCCGCTCGAATGACGCCAGGTCCTGGAGCATCCCCAGAACCTCCCGCTCCATGTGTTCCTTCACCTGCGGATGGTCCAGCAGCTCCCTGCGCCTCGACCAGGTGATGCCCTGGGACTTCGCCCACGCCTCCAGCGCCGGGAACGACGGTACCACCAGCATGACGCAGTAGCGGCGCTTGTCCCCCAGCATCACCGCCTGCTCCACCAGCGGATGCGTCTTCACACGGTTCTCAATGGGCTGCGGCGCCACGTTCTTCCCGCCGGCGGTCACGATGATGTCCTTCTTCCGGTCGGTGATCCTGAGGAAGCCGTCCTCGTCGATCTCCCCGATGTCGCCGGTATGGAACCAGCCCTCCTCGTCGATGGCGTCCGCCGTGGCCTCGGGCTTGTTGAAGTAGCCCTTCATCACCTGGGGCCCCCGCACCAGGATCTCGCCGTCGTCCGCGATGCGGATCTCCGTGCCGGGAATCGGCCGACCCACCGTGCCGATGCGGAAGTGCTCGAGGGTGTTCACGTTGGTCACCGGACTCGTTTCGGTGAGCCCGTAGCCCTCCAGGATCGTCAGGCCGATGGAATAGAAGAAACGGTTGAGCTTCGGAGCCAGCGGACCGCCGCCGCTTACGAAGAAGCGGACTCGACCGCCCACCGCGGCCTTGACCTTCGAGAACACCAGCCGGTCGGCCAGTTTGTACTGGAGCGCCAGCAGGCCCTTCGGCTCCCGGCCCGAGAGCCGCAGGTCGGCCACGCGATCCGCCACACCCACCGCCCAGTCGATGAGGAGCTTCTTGAGCCCGCGCGCCTGCATGATGCCGTTGTAGATCTTCTCGTAGATCCGGGGCACCGAGACCAGCACCGTGGGCTTGATCACCTTCAGGTCATCGATGAGCGTCTCCAGCGACCGGGGGTACGCAATGCGGCATCCCACCCAGAAGAAGAGATAGTCCACCATCCGCTGCAGGATGTGCGAGAGCGGAAGGAAAGAGACCGTGTTGTCCACGGAGCTGATGGGAAGGACCATGCACGCGGCACGCACGTTCGAGTAGATGTTGTTGTGCGTGAGCATCACGCCCTTCGGCTCCCCGGTGGTGCCGGAGGTGTAGAGCACCGTCGCCACGTCGTCCTTCCCCGCCTCACGCGCCTCCGCTCCGAAGGCCTCGTCGGTGACGCCGGCCATCCGTTCGTCCCCGCGGGCGCGGAAGTCGTCCCACGTGAGCACACCGTCGGGGAGGCTCCCCGGCGGATCGAACACCACCACCTGGACGTCGTGTTCACACTGCGACGCGGCGTCCAGCGCCTTGCGCATCTGCTCCTCGGTGGAGGCGAAGACCAGCTTCGCACCCGAGTCCCGCAGGATGTACGCCACCTGGGGGGCCGTCAGCGTGGCGTAGATGGGCACGTCGATGACGCCGGCGGTGAGACACCCGTAATCGCTGAGCGCCCACTCCGGCCGGTTCTCCGAGAGGATGGCGGCCCGGTCTCCGCGAACCAGACCCGCCGCCTGCAACCCGCCCGCCACGCGCTTCGCCTCCGCCAGGACCTCGCGGTACGAGTAGCCGGCCAGCTTTCCCGCTTCCGGGAGGTATTCCAGGGCGCGCTTGTCCCCGAACTTCTCCACGGCGTCGAAGAAGAGTTCCACCAGGGTGCCGCTGGGCACCGGGCGCTTGTCCGCGAAGTACGTGAGAGCCGTCGCCATGTCCCCCTACCGGTCTACGTCACGAGCGGCGGGCGCGCGGCCCGCCGGTGGAGATCTCCAACATGACGCCTCACCCCCGCTGGAAGCGAATTTCGAGGTCGAGGTCTGGAGCCAGGGTGTGCAGGACGCTGCAGTACCGTTCCCTCGAGAGGTCGACGGCCCGCTGGATCTTCCCCTCGTCGGCCTCGCCGGGCCCCGTGAGCCGGTAGACGAGCTCCACCTGGACGTAGCGTCGAGGGTCTTCCTCGGCCCGGACGCCTGTGGCCTCCACCGTCATCGCCTCCAGAGGCACCCGCGACTTCTCCAGGATCAGACGGACGTCGATGGCCATGCACCCCGCCAGCGAGAGAAGGAGGAGCTGCATCGGCGCCGGACCCGCCGCGCCGTCGCCGTCTACCACGGTTTCGGGTCCGCCCGGCGGGCCACCCACGAAGCGAAGTCCCTCTCCGCTCCATCGGAGCACGACGCTCCGCCGCGACCCCTCGCTCACCGTGCCTCTCCCGCGTCAGAGGAGGTCACGCTGCGCCCCTTCCGGGTGCGGGCGATCGCCGTGTGTCGCGCCCCGGAGCTGGGCCAGCGTCGTGCGGGCGTGCTCCACGTGCTGCTGCGCCTCCGGGTCCGTGGGGGCGTTGGCAAGAAACGCTTCCAGGTGCGGAATGGCTTCCTGAGGCCGACCGCTCCGCAGGAGGATGAAGGCGAGTCCGTAGTGGGCTCCGGCGGCGGTGGGGTCCTTCTGGAGCACATGACGGTAGGTCTTGGCGGCCTCCTCCGTCATCCCGATGCGGGTGTAGCAGATGGCGATCTGCTGCAGGACCACGGCGTCGCCCGGCGCCTCCTTGAGCGCCAGCCGGAAGGAGGTGAGGGCCTCGTGGAACTTCCCGTCGCCGAGGAGTTCCACGCCCTCGCGGTAGTAGTCGACCTTCTGCAGCCGGTCGTCACCGAAAAGCTTGTTCCAGAACGCCATGTGAAGGCCGGGAAGAGGGGCCGGAGGACCGCCGGAAGGTAGAAACAGGGCGACCCCGGACGCAACGGCGCGGCACCGCGCCGCGGGCTCAGGGCATGGGACCCCGCTGAGCCACCAGGGTGCCGCCCTCCGCCGCCAGCACCTCCAGACCTGCCGCCTCCGCCACCGCCGGATCCGGGGACGCAGCGTCGGAGGAGACGACGACGACGCGGCCCCGCGGCACGGTGACCCGCGCCGCCTCCGCCACCGCC
>WGEM01000058.1 GCA_015492755.1 Gemmatimonadota bacterium
GGCCGGGCCCTCGGGCGCGCAGGCCGTGGCAGCGACGATGGCCACGACCAGGCCGGGCTCGAAAAGGCTTATACGCAACCGCCCCGTCACAGAACCTCCCGTGGGCGCAGACCGGCTGTCTGCGGTCACCGCAGACCGGTGTACCTGATTACGCGCGCGTGATTGCTGGTGCAAGTCCTGCCGCCTAGCTTTCGGGCTCGTGGGGACACGACCGATCGACTTCCTCGGGCGGGTCGACACCGCATCCCCTGGACTGATCGTTGCGATGTTCCTGGGTGAGTTCATCCTCAAGAAGCTTAGCCGCGACCCACGCAAGGCAGGCGCGGTCGTCCCGGAACCCCCAGTGGAGCAGGCGCTGGACGAGTGGCGGGACTACTTCCCGGACCTGGAGAAGCTGGTGCGGAACGGGACTGTCGTGGACTTCGGGTGTGGCAACGGCCGGCAGGCCGTAGCTCTGGCCCTGGCGGGCGCCCGCCGCGTGCTGGGGTTGGATATCCAACCCGCGTGTCTCCGAAACGGAGCAGAGCTGGCCGCCCGGTATGGAGTGTCGGACCGTTGCGTGTTTGCTGATTCCCCCCCACCCGAATTCCACCGGCGCGCCGACGTAGTCCTGTCAAAGGACTCCATGGAGCACTTCGATCATCCCGTCGGCGTGCTGGAGGCGATGAAGGAGCTCCTGGCAGGCCCCGAGTGCAGGATCCTGATCACGTTCTGTCCTACCTGGTACTCGCCCTACGGCGCTCACATGAACTACTTCACCCCGGTTCCGTGGGTGCATCTGATCTTCTCCGAACGAACCGTCATGAAGGTGCGGGCGCTCTATCGTGACGACGGCGCCCGCCGGTACCACGAGGTGCCGGGTGGACTGAACCGGATGGGTATCACCAGGTTCGAGAGAACGGTGCGCGCGTCCGGGCTGAGGATGATCCAACACCGATACCGCGCCGTCAGAGGCTTGCCGCTCGTCGCGTCGGTCCCGGGGTTGCGGGAGCTTCTGGTCACGCGCGTGGACTGCGTGCTGGCGCCATAGGCCCCGGAGGCCACCTGACACCAACAAGAAAAGCGGGCCGCCCCGGAGGGCGGCCCGCCTGGCCTGCTGGGGTGTTCCCCGGCGTCAGACCGTGACGACGTTCTCCGCCGCGGGGCCCTTCTGGCCGGCCACGACATCGAACTCCACCGTCGCGCCCTCGGCGAGCGTCTTGAAGCCCTCGGCCTGAATGGCGCTGTGATGGACGAAGCAGTCCTTGCTTCCGTCCTCAGGAGTGATGAAGCCGAAGCCCTTCTGATCGTTGAACCACTTCACGGTTCCTCTGGTACGCATCTGTGCGCTCCTTTGGTTTGCAGATCGGAGCCACGATGACGCGTACTTACCGACTGCGATGTTGTGCGCGGAAACCGTCCGCGCGACGTCCGGCCAACCGGCCGGAAAACAGAACGGGCCGCGATCTCCGAGAATGAGACCGCCGCCCGCATTCTTTTACCGTTTCTGTCGCCCCTGCCTCGGGGCTGAGGCTGAAGGCTCGCGGAAGTGGGGGCCGGTGTCAATGGGCCGCCTCAGCCACACCACGAGCTGCAGGCCGGTGGCGGTGGCCGCCATCGCACGGCGGAGCACCGCGCCGGCGGGGCCCGGAACGAACGGGTCTCCCACCAGCACCTCGGCGGCCGCCACCCGGTAGCCTGCCCGGGCTCCGTGCGCCCGGAAGGCGTCCGGGGTGAACTCGTAGAGGTGGTAGGGCGGGTGCATGGGGCTGAGGTTCGTCACCAGCCCCGATCCGGTGGCGCGGTAGTACAGGTTCAGCAGCCGCCCCACCAGCCAGCGGGCCGAAGGCACCTCGGCATGGATCACGCCGCCGGGCCGGATCCAGGCCAGGGCACGCTCCACCGCGCGGGCAGGGTGCGGGAGGTGCTCCAGGACGCCCCCGAAGGTGACGAAGTCGAAGGACTCCTCCGGAAACGACGCATCCTCCACGCCGGCCAGTCGGAGGCGCTCCTCTCCGAATCCCCAGAGCTTCAGCGCCTGTTCACGGAAGGTGGGGGAGGGCTCGAAGCCCCACACGTCGAAGCCCGCCTCCCGCATGGCGGCCATCACGCGCCCCGTCCCGGCGCCGGCGTCCAGCGCCCGGATGGTGGGACGGGGGGCACCGGCGCCGCTCCGGGGACCGCCGTCCGGCCCTGTCGGCGCGTCCGGTTCCCCGGTGGCACCCGGCGCCGCCGGACTGCCCGCTGCGCTTCCCTCCACCGCCAGGAGCTCCCGCACCCGGCGGATCTCGGCGGAGAAGACACCCTCCTGCGCACCCGCGCGCTCGGCGCCGAAGTACGCCTCAGGATCCATCCCGTAGTGGTCCGCCAGCTCAAGCGGGAGGGGCATGGGCTGGGCGAAGACCAGCCCGCAC
>WGEM01000059.1 GCA_015492755.1 Gemmatimonadota bacterium
CACCACCGCGCCCCAGAACGCCCGGTTCGAGCCCCCGTAGAGCTCGCCGAGACGCTTCACCACGAAGAACTCGGCGGCTTCCGCCAGCGCGGCGACGGCTGCGGCGGCGATTCCGACCCCCCAAGGCACCGAGCCCAGGAGGACCAGCGCCAGCGTCGCCGCCACGATCACCCAGAGGCCCGGAAGCCCGAGGGGAATCAGAAAGACGCCCGCCAGCATGGCGAGAAACGCCAGCGCGTGGATGATCCAGGTCATGCACCCATCCTCCGTCTCCGGGCCGTCGCGCACAAGTCGGGCCGTCGCGCACAAGTCGGGCCGTCGCGCACGCCGCCGAGGCGCCGTAGCATGTGGGCGGACGGACCCGCCGGCCGCTGGCCGGCCTCATCCGCAGCCGGAACAGTCAGGAGACGACCCCCATGGCCCCCGCACGTCATGCCCTCCGATCCCTCGCGCTCGTCGCCGGGGCGGGGCTCCTTCTCCCCCTCCCCCTTGACGCCCAGTGCGACGACTGCGTCTTCCCCGGCGAGACGTGGGAGGTGGTGCGCGGACCCGCGCTGGCGGACTACGGCTGGGACACCGACAAGCTCCGCCGCGTGAGCGCGTTCCTGGCGGACTCCGCCAACTCCACCGGAGTGGTGGTGGCGGACCGCGGGCGGGTGGTCTTCACCTTCGGCGACATCGAGGAGCTCTCGTACGTGGCGTCGGTGCGCAAGAGCATCCTGGCCATCCTCTACGGATCCTGGGTGGAGCGCGGCATCATCGACCTGGACACCACGCTGGAGGAGCTGGGCGTCGACGACGTGGGCGGGCTCCTCCCCATCGAGAAACGCGCCACCGTGGAGCACCTCATCACCGCCCGCTCCGGGGTCTATCATCCCGCCTCCAACGGCGGCGACAACCTGGCGGAGGCACCGGAGCGGGGTTCCAAGGAGCCGGGCACCTACATGCTCTACTCCAACTGGGACTTCAACGCCGCCGGCGCCGTCTTCGAAGAGCTCACCGGGCGCAACATCTATGACGAGGCCCAGGCCCAGCTCGCCACGCCGCTCCGGTTCCAGGACTGGGATCGCTCCGCGCAGCGCAAGAGCGGCAACCTCGCCATCTCGAAGAACCCGGCGTACCACTTCTGGCTCTCCACCCGCGACATGGCGCGCATCGGCCACCTGATGCTCAACGAGGGCAACTGGGACGGCCGCCAGGTGATCTCGCGCGACTGGGCGCGGCGCATCGTGAGCGTCGTCACCCCGCTGGAGGAGATGAACCCCGAGTGGCGGCGGGATGGCTACTTCGGGTACGGCTACATGTGGTGGGTCTGGGACGGCCCCCGGGCCGTGGGGCCCTTCGAAGGCGCCTACACCGCCCGGGGCGCCTGGGGCCAGTGGATCACCGTGCTGCCCGCCATCCACCTGGTGATGGCCCACAAGACGAACTCGGTGTACCGCCGTACCACGAGCTGGGAGTCGTGGCAGCGGATGATCGAGCTGCTCTTCGAAGCGAAGGGCGTGGAGATGCCGGGCCCCTACCCCTGGGGATGAGGGGTCAGGACGCCTCCGGCACCTGGCTCATGAAGTACTCCGCCAGGGCGGTGATGGTGAGGCTGGGGTTCACGCCCAGGTTGGAGGGCACCACGGAGCCGTCCGCCACGTAGAGACCCGGGTAGCCGTGGACGCGCCCCGCCCCGTCCACCACCCCTTCGGCGGCGGTGGCGCCGATGCGGCAGCCGCCCAGGATATGGGCGGTGGTGGGCGCGCCGGCCACCAGGTTCCACAGGCCCTGGCGGGCCACGCCGTCGATGCGGCGGGCGATCTCGTGGGTGATGCGCTCCGCCACCGGGATGCGCGCCGCGGGGGCGGGCTGCCCGGTGGGAAGGCGGGACACCAGGCGCGTGCCCGGCCACGGCAGGAGCCGGCGCCGGAGTTCCAGACGCAGGTGGCCCTCGGTGGGCTGCATCGCCAGCACGATGGCGGAGCGCGCGGCGCGGCCCCGGGGGATGAACCCGCGCACGGCCTCGACGAGGGTACCCAGCGCGCCGCCGTCGGCCCGCCCGGAGGGTGATCGGTCCGGAAGCGGCGCCGCCAGCCAGAAGAGTGCGTCGGAGCCGCGGTTGAAGCGCACCATCTCCACGTAGGTGTGCGCGTCGGCCTGCACGCCGGAGGTGATGGCCACGTGGTCGCCGAAGTCCACGTCCCGCTTCCTCCCCTCCGCCACCAGGATGGCTTCGGAGTTGGTGCGTACGAAGTCGCCCAGCCTGGGCGAGAGTCCCGGGAGCCAGCCGCGGCGCCGCGACTCCGCCAGGAGGCGGACCGTGCCCAGCACGCCGGCTGCCAGCACCACCTTCCGGGCGCGCCAGACGGAGCGCGGCCGCTGCACACCCAGCGAGCGGCGGGCCTCCACCACGTAGCCCTCCCCGTCGGGGCGGATGGCCAGCGCCTCCGTCTCGGGCACGATGCGTGCCCCCAGCCGCTCCGCCAGCCAGAGGTAATTCCGGTCCAGGGTGTTCTTGGCGCCGACACGGCAGCCCACCATGCACGCCGCGCAGCGGGTGCACCCGGTACGCCGGGGCCCCAGGCCGTCGAAGTAGGGGTCGTCCACCTCCACGCCCGGCTCCCCGAAGAAGACCCCCACATCGTTGCGGCGGAGTTTCGGCGCGCCCGGGAGCTCACGTGCCACCTCGGCCAGGATGCGATCCGTGGCCCCCACGTCGGGGCACGTCACCGCCCCCAGCATCCTCCGGGCCTCGGCGTAGTGGGGCTCCAGGCGCTCCCCCCAACCCTCCCCTCCCCACACCGCGGGATCGAACGCCTCCGGCGGAGGCTGGATGAGG
>WGEM01000060.1 GCA_015492755.1 Gemmatimonadota bacterium
GCCCAGGACCGCGCCGCCCGCGGACGCGGATCCGTCCATCGACCTCCCGCTGGTCCAGGCCGGATAGTGCGGCTAGACCCAGCCGCCGATGACCCACGACGCCCTCCACGCACCGCGCATCCTCATCGCCGATGATGAGGCCTCGCTGCGCAAGGTCCTGAGCGCCACGCTGCGCAAGGCCGGCTACGACGTGGAGACCGCCCACGACGGGCAGCAAGCGCTCGCGCTGCTGCAGGCGAGCGAGGATCGCGACGAGGGTGAGCCCTTCCAGCTGCTCATCAGCGACCTCAAGATGCCCAAGCTGGATGGCATGGAGCTGCTCGAGCGCGTCAACGGTCGCTACCCCGACGTTCCGGTCCTGATGCTGACGGCCCACGGCACCGTGGACCTCGCGGTGCAGGCCCTCAAGCGCGGCGCCTTCGACTTCCTGACCAAGCCCTACGAGCGCGACGAGCTGCTCACCACGGTGCGCAAGGCGCTCGCCCAGGGCGCGCGCGACGCCGAGGAGAGCCACCCGGACGGCCGGCGGGCCCTGGTGGGCGAGTCGCAGAAGGTCAAAGAGGTGCTGGATGTCATCGCCCGCGTCGCGGACACCCCGTCCACGGTGTTGATCCGGGGGGAGTCGGGCACCGGGAAGGAGCTGGTGGCCCGAGCCATCCACGCCGGGTCACGGCGGAAGGACGGGCCGTTCATCCGGGTCAACTGTGGTGCGCTCCCCGAGAGCCTTCTGGACTCCGAGCTCTTCGGTCACGAGAAGGGGGCCTTCACGGGAGCGGAGCGCCGGCGCCGAGGGCGCTTCGAGCTGGCGGACGGCGGCACGCTCTTCCTGGACGAGATCGCCACCGTGCCCCACTCCACGCAGGTGCGGCTCCTGCGGGTGCTTCAGGAGCGGGAGCTGGAGCGCGTAGGCGGTGAGGAAACGGTCCCGGTGGATGTACGCATCATCGCCGCCACGAACGTTCCGCCGGACGAACTCCTCAAGGACGGGACCTTCCGGGAGGACCTCTTCTACAGGCTCCATGTGGTGCCCATCGTCCTTCCGCCGCTCCGTGAGCGGAAGGAAGACATCCCGCTCCTGGTGAATCACTTCATCGAGAAGTTGCGCGAGCGCACAGCGTCACCCGTGCGTGCAGCCAGCCCCGAAGCCCTCAAGCGCCTGGCGGCCTACGACTGGCCGGGGAACGTCCGGGAGCTTGAGAACGTCATCGAGCGGGCGCTGGTGCTGGCGGACAGGGAAGAGCTGGGGCCGGAGGACCTCCCGCCCCTTGGCGAGAACGGCCGTGGTTGGGCGCCGTCCCTGGAGGTGGACGGTGCGCCGGCGCTCCCGGAGGGTGGGCTGGACCTCACGCGGGCCATCGAAGACATCGAAGAACGACTCCTGCGCCAGGCACTCGAGCAGGCCGGGGGCGTGAAGGCGGAGGCGGCGCGCCTCCTGGGTCTCAAGCCCAGCGCGTTGTATTACAAGCTCGAGAAGTACGGCATCGAAGCGTGAGACGGTTGGCCTGGCGGGCGTGGGCCACGGCGGTGGCGCTCACGGCATGCGGCGTCGGTTCCCTTGCGGCGCAGAGCACCGAAGAGGTGCTGGCGCAACGCCGGCTGGAATACCAGGCCGCCGTCGACGCGTACCGCTCGGCGCTGAGCGCGCTGGAGGTGGCGGAGCAACGCTTCACCGACGCGCTGCGCGAAATCGATCGTGCGCGCCGATCCGGAGACGAGCAAGCCCTGGCGAGGGCGCTTCCGCGGGCTCAGGACCTGAGCGTGCCGAAAGCCGACCGGGAGCGGCGTCTCCAGGCCGCGGCACGCGAACTGGAGCGGACCCGCCAGGCCCTCATCGACGTGCTGGTGGTGCGGCAAGCCGAACTTCTGGAAGCGCTGGAGGCCGCCACCAACGCGCAGGAGCGTCGCCGGCTCACCATCGAACTCGAAGACATCTCCAACCAGTTGCAGGAGCTGGAGGCGGAACAGGAGGACCCGGCGCGCTTCACGGTCATGCCGGAGATCCATTTCGATCCGCGCGACGGCCCCTCCGAACTCCGGGCGAAGGCGGAGCTGATCGAGACGTACGCCGCCATCGCCGACACCGTCATCGCCGAGACCCGGCGGCAGATCGCGTCGCTGGAGGCGCGCCTGGTGCGCGAGCGGCGGACCCGGGATCTCCTCAGCGGCCTCGATCGCTTCGGCGACCGTCAGGTGCCCACCGGTCCGCCCACCGGCGGAGCCCGGGTCATGGGCGCCGACAGCACCGACGCCGGCGGGCGTCCCGTCTCCCTGGAGGACCGGATCGAAGAACTCCGCTCCTATGTGGAGGAGCTCCAGGAGTATCGTGATCAGCTCCTGGTGCGGGCGAAGCAGTTCCGTGAGCGCATCCGGAGGAACACGTGAGGGGCCGGGTGCTGGCCGCCGTGTGCGTTCTCTTCGCGGCGCACGTCGTTCCTGCCGAGGCCCAGGTGCGGTGGCGCGACCTGGTGGTAACCATGGGCGGGTCCATGGAGCGCTACACGGGGAACTTCTCGGCGGTGACGGTCCCGGTGGTGGACAGCACCGACCACGCGACGGCGTCCGTGGCGGAGGTGGGTGTGCGGGGCAGCCTCCTCCTCCTAGAGCAGCCGGCGTACACCCTCACACTGGATCTGGACGGCGGCGTCCGGCAGGCGGCGGCCACCGGATTTCGCCTCCGGGACTACGCCCCTCGGGAGTGGGTGGGCACCGGTGCGCTCCGTGTCAGGCGGGCTCTGGGTTCGGCGGCGTCGCTCACCGCGTCGCTGTCGGCGCAGACCCGCTCCGTGCACGACCGGCCGCCCATGCCGCTCTTCCTGCAACCGGGCTTCAGCACCTTCGGCGGCACGGTGGGCGTGTCCACGCGGTCGTACGACGGCGTGAGCTTCGATGTGGAGGCTGCCGGCGAGACGGCGGATTACCGGGCGCTGGAGTTTCTGCCGCAGCTCGATCTCCTGGACCGGCGAAGCGCCGGCGTGGAGGCGGGGGCGAACTGGTCCAACAGCCGCGGGTGGATCCGTTTCTTCGCCGGTCTGCGCTGGAGCGAGTACCGGCATCAGCCCAGCTTCGATCCCTCGGACCCGTTTCGCCGTGACCGGTCGGTGCGGGCGGGGCTCACCTGGACCCACCGCGGCGCCCTGTTCGTGCAGGTGGGCCTGGAGGGCGTGCTGAACCGCTCCAACTCCAACAGACCGGAGTACGACGCGCTCAGCGCTTCGGCGCTGGTGACGGCGCCCCTTCCGGGCGACGTGACGCTGAACGTCTACGCCCTCCTCACCGGAAAGAGCTACGTGCACGAAACGGACTTCGCCCGCCTCGTCCCCGGGGAGGAGGCGGACAATGCGTCGGTGGCCTTCGTCCAGCTCGCCCGGGCGGTGGCGTCAAACCTCGATGCCGCGCTCCGTCTGGGATGGACCCGCGCGGAAACCGACATCGCCGACGCGTACTACCAGCGCTTCGGTCTCTCGTTGCGCATGCACTACCGCCCCTTCTGAGCGGGCGCGGTGTCAGCCCGCGTACGCCACCGCCCACGCCAACCAGCGCCCGTCGTGCGACAGGGACACGTCGAGGCCGGCGGCGCGGTGGCCGTCCAGGAGCACGTGGGGAGGGCGGCGGCCGGTGACGCCTTCGGGGCACACGATCTCCACCCCGCCCTCGTCCAGCCCCAGGAGCGCCGCCAGCTCCACCTTCGCCGCCACCCGGACCGCTGCCGACGCCGGGCTGTGCACCGCCTCGAGCTCCCGCGGCGTGAGGCGGGCCCGGAGTTCCTCCTCCGGCGCGCCCCAGAGGCGCTCAGCCTCGTCGGTGCGGCCCACCCCCACCAGCACCGCCCCCGACAGGCGCCGGGGGGTCGCTACGGCCACCAGAGCCTCCGGGTGGTGGAGCCCCGTGCGCGCGGCCACCACGTGGTGGTGCCAGCGGACCTGCCACATCCGGGTCTCGTCGCCCGGCGCGGCGAGGCCTCCCGTCTCCCTGTGGTCTTCGAGGGCCGGGAGGGGCGTCTGCACGAATGCGGCGTGCCGGAAGGGTGGTGGGGTCCCTTCCAGCTTGCTCACCACCTTGAAGGCGGCTTCCTTGCCCGCCCAGAGCTCCCAGAGCAGGTGATGCGCTCGGTGAGGTGGCACCGCCCGGAGGAGGTCCTGCTCTTCGGGGGCCAGAATCCGGCGCACGAAGCGCGCGTCGTCGACTCGCTTCGCTTTCCGGGGGTCCGCCAGCCATACCACGTCCACGCCGACGGCCACCCTGGAGCGCTCGGACATGACTAACCTCCGGAGAGCGCCCTGCGCACCTCGTCCGGCACGCGCATGGGC
>WGEM01000061.1 GCA_015492755.1 Gemmatimonadota bacterium
CGATTCGCACCGGCGCCCCGTCGATGTCCACCTGGCGCTCATGGGCGAAGGCGCCGTTCTCCAGGCCGTCACCCAGGTGTACCTCCAGCGCCAGCGTCTCCCCCGCGATGAAGTCCTGGTGTGCACGCGCCGCGGCCAGCAGCTCCTGGGGTCCGGCGATCCCCAGACGGATCCGGTCGGTGATCTCCAGCCCCACGTCCTTACGGAGGCGCTGCACCCGGTTCACCAGCTCCCGGGCGAGTCCTTCCGCCCGGAGTTGGTCGTCCAGGGTGGGATCCAGAGCCACCGTCACGGCCCCTTCCCCCTTCACCACCAGATCGCCGGCGGCGTGCTGCACCACCTCCAGGTCACCCTCCTGGAGGGGGACGGTCTCATCGTCCAGCGTGACGGACACCGGCTTCCCCGCCCGGTAGGCCGCCAACGCCTCCTGGCCCAGGGCGCGGATCGCCCGGGCGGCGTCGTTGGTCCGCTTCCCGAACCGGGGACCCAGCGCCCGGTAGTTGGGCCGCGCCTCCAGCCGCACCAGGTCGTCGGCGCTCTCCAGGAACTCCACCTCCTTCACGTTCAGCTCGTCGCGCACCAGGTCCAGGAGCGGACCGGAGAGCGTGCGCCCCTGGGGAAGCACCGCCAGGATGCGCCGGAGCGGCTGCCGCACGCGGATCCGCACCTCTTCCCGGGCGGCGCGGCCCAGCGACACCAGCGTGCGCGCGGCGTCCATGTCCGCCTCGAGTTCGGGGTCGATGTGGCCCCGCACCTCCGGCATGGCGCTGAGGTGTGCACTCTCGCCGGTGAGCGCCCGGTGCAGCCAGTCGGCGGTGAACGGCACCACCGGCGCCGCCAGGAGCGCCACCGTCACGAGGGCGTCGTGAAGCGTGCGGAAGGCCGCCTGCATGTCCTCGGCGTCGCTGTTGCCCCAGAAGCGGGCGCGGCTCCGCCGCACATACCAGTTGGAGAGATCCTCCACCACGAAGTCGCCCAGCACGCGATAGGCGCGGGTGACCTCGTACGCGTCCAGCTCCCGCCGGACGGCCGCCACCACGCTGTCCACCCGGGAGGCCAGCCACCGATCCAGGACGGGCCGCGCCTCCAGCGGAGGGTCGGCGTCGGAGGGGCTCCACCCTTCCACCGACGCATAGAGCGCGAAGAACCGATAGGTGTTGAAGAGGGTGTCGAAGAACTTTCGATACGCCTCACGCACGCCGTCGGGGTCATAGCGCTTCGCCACCCACGGGTTGGACACCGTGATGAGGTACCACCGCAGCGCGTCGGCTCCGTGCTCCCCCACGGCGTCCCACGGATCCACCACGTTCCCGCGGGACTTGGACATCTTCTGGCCCTCGGCGTCCAGAATGAGTCCGTTCACGATGACGTTCCGGTAGGGCGTGCCACGCCCCAGGAGCGTGGAGATGGCCATCAGCGAGTAGAACCAACCCCGCGTCTGATCGAGCCCCTCGCAGATGAAGTCCGCCGGGAAGTGCTTCTCGAACTCTTCCTGGTTCTCGAAGGGATAGTGCCACTGCGCAAAGGGCATGGCACCGGAGTCGAACCAGACGTCGATCACTTCCGGCGTGCGCCGCATCACCGCGCCGCACTCGGGGCACGGCCAGGTGAGTTCATCGATGTACGGCTTGTGGGGGTCGAAGTCGTCGGGGAGCGGCCCCGCGCGCTCCGACAGCTCCTGGTAGGAGCCGAGCCAGCAGAGGTGCGACGGATCCGCCTCGCACACCCACACCGGTAGCGGCGTACCCCAGTACCGGTCGCGGGAGAGCGCCCAGTCCACGTTGCCGCGCAGCCACTCTCCGAAGCGGTTCTCCCCCACCTCCGGCGGGTGCCAGGACACCGTGGCGTTGTTGGCCAGCAGCTCGTCCTTGCGTTCCGACGTGCGGATGAACCACGAGTGCCGCGCCACGTACAGGAGCGGCGAGGAGCACCGCCAGCAGTGTGGGTAGCTGTGGGTCACGCGCCCAAGGTGGAAGAGGAGCCCGCGACGGCGGAGCTCCTCCACCAGGACCTCGTCCGCATCCTTGACGAACATCCCGCCCACCAGCGGAACGTCTTCCGCGAAGCGGCCCGCCTCGTCGATGGGGTTGAGCAGGGGCAGGCCGTGCCGCTGCCCGGCGGCGTAGTCATCGGCGCCGAAGGCGGGGGCGATGTGCACGATCCCCGTCCCGTCCTCGGCGCTGACGAAGTCCTCCGCCACCACCGTCCAGCCGTTGCCCGGGTCGTCGGGCGCCGGCACCAGGTCCAGCGGCCGGCGATACCGCAGCCCTACCAGATCGCGTCCGGTGAACTCCGCCTCGGCCGTGACGCCCTCACCGAACACGGCTTCGGCGCGGTCCCTGGCCACGATGTAGCGGCGTCCGTCCCGCTCCACCTCCACGTAGGTGAGGTCGGGGTGCACCGCCAGCGCCACGTTGGCGGGCACCGTCCACGGAGTGGTGGTCCACGCCAGCAGCGCGCGACCGCGAGGGTCGGGACGTCCCTCCTCGTCCACCACCTCCGCCACGAAGGTGAGCGACGGGTCCTCCACGTCCCGGTAACCCTGCGCCACCTCGTGCGACGAAAGCGCCGTGCCGCACCTGGGGCAGTAGGGCACGCTCTTGTGCCCCCGGTAGAGGAGTCCGTCGTCGGCGAACTGCTTGAGAATCCACCAGACCGACTCGATGTAGCGGGGATCGAAGGTGACGTACGGCCGCCAGTATTCCAGCCAGTACCCGATGCGCTCCGAGAGCGCTTCCCACTCCTCCTTGTACGTGAAGACCGACTCGCGGCAGACCCGATTGAACTCGGCCACGCCGTACGCCTCGATCTCCGGCTTCCCGTTGATCCCCAGCTTCTGCTCCGCCTCGATCTCCACCGGCAGCCCGTGGGTGTCCCACCCCGCGATGCGGGTGACGTGCTTGCCCTGCATGGCGTGGTAGCGACAGACCAGGTCCTTGATGGCCCGGCTGATGATGTGGTGGAGGCCGGGACGTCCGTTGGCGGTGGGCGGCCCCTCATAGAAGACGAAGTGCTCGGCGCCCTCGGCGCGCTCCAACGTGCGCCGGAAGAGGTCTTCCTGGCGCCAGCGCTCCAGCATCTCTTCTTCGAGACGGGTGAGCGTATCGGGAAGTTCGGGATAGCTCATTGTTCGCTCACGACCCGGCGAATCAACCGGGTCAGGTGGGGTTCGGCCTTCATCGCGGTGGCGATGATTCTCTCCACGTCCACGGGCTCCAGCGTGTCGGGGAAACACTCGTCGGTGATGATCCCGATCCCCAGCACGCGCATGTCCATGTGCCGCGCGACGATGACCTCGGGCACGGTGGACATGCCCACCACGTCGGCCCCCAGCGTGCGCAGCATCCGGTACTCGGCGCGGGTCTCCAGCGCCGGCCCGATCCAGGCCACGTACACACCGCTTCGCAGGGGGATCCCCAGCTCGGACGCCGCCGCCCGCGCCCGTTCCTGCAACGCGCGGTCATACGGCTCGGACATGTCGGGAAAGCGAGGACCGAAGCGCTCGTCGTTGGGGCCCACCAGCGGATTGTCGCCCAGCAGGTTGATGTGGTCTTCGATGAGCATGAGCTCACCCGCCCGCCACTCCGGGTTCATGACCCCGCAGGCGTTGGAAACCACCAGGGTCCGTGCGCCCAGCGCCCACAACACACGCACCGGAAAGGTCACTTCCTGGAGCGTGTAGCCCTCGTAGCGATGGAAGCGGCCCCGCATCGCCACCACCGGCACGCCGTCCAGCCGGCCCAGGACCAGCTCGCCCCGATGCGTCTCCACGGTGGGTTCGGGAAAGCCCGGAATGTCCGCATACGGGACGGTGGCCTCACGCTCGATCTCCTCGGCCAGTGCGCCCAGGCCGGTCCCCAGGATAATCGCCACGCGGGGCTCCAGCCGGGTGCGGGCCCGGACGGCGTCGACGGCCTTCTGGACGCGGGCGGCAAGGTCCACGGCGGTCACGGCGGCGCGATGGGGTTCAGGGCCAGCTTCGCTCGTCCGGCTCGTCGGCGTCGAAGGGAAAGGAGAGCTCCTCGGCCTGGCCAGCCTCGGTCACCCCCGCCCCGCCCTGGTC
>WGEM01000062.1 GCA_015492755.1 Gemmatimonadota bacterium
ACTCCCGCGTTCGCGCGGGGGCGGTGGTGAGACGCTCGCGCTTCGGCGCATCGCTTGGTGGCTCGAACGAGCCCGACTGAGGCAAGAAGATGGCTGATAGGATTCGGATTCGACTGAAGGCGTTCGATCACTGGGTCGTCGATCAGACGGCCTCCGAGATCGTACGGACGGCGCAGAAGACGGGCGCGACGGTGCGGGGACCCATCCCGCTCCCCACGCGACGTCAGCGCTGGACGGTGCTGCGCTCCCCGCACATCGACAAGAAGAGCCGGGAGCAGTTCGAGCTGAGGACGCACAAGAGGCTCATCGACATCGTCGAGAGCCGTCCGCAGACGATCGACGCCCTCACCAAGCTGGATCTCCCGGCGGGTGTGGACGTCGAGATCAAGGTCGATTGAACGAGGGACGGCGGTGGGTCGTGACGCACGCGTCGCGGAGGACCGTCGTGCTCGTCATCAGGTGCACTGAGGAGGACTCCGGAAGATGCCCGGATTGATCGGAAAAAAGATCGGCATGACGCGGATCTTCGATGACGAAGGGGTGCAGGTTCCCGTCACCGTCATCGAGGCAGGCCCGTGTCCGGTCGTGCAGGTGAAGTCCGAAGACCGGGACGGCTATCGTGCCGTTCAGCTGGGCTTCGGGGCCAAGAAGGCCTCCAGGGCCACCCGCGCGGAGGTGGGACACGCCGCCCGCGCGGGACTCGAGGCGGCGCCGCGCTTCCTCCGGGAGTTCGCCGTGGAGAACGGCGAATCCTACGAGGTGGGGCAGGAGCTGACGGTGGAGATCTTCCAGCCCGGAGACCGGGTGAAGGTCACCGGCCGCTCCAAGGGGCGTGGATTCCAGGGCGTGGTGAAGCGTCACGGCTTCGCCGGACGCCCCGGCTCCCACGGTCACCCCATGTCGCGGAATCCCGGCTCGCTGGGACCGGGCACCGATCCTTCCCGCGTCATCAAGGGCAAGAAGCTTCCCGGCCGCATGGGCGGGACCCGAACCACGATCCGTAACCTCCAGGTGGTCAAGGTGGACCCCGAGCGCAACCTGCTCTTCGTCAAGGGCGGCGTGCCGGGCTCCCGGGACGGCTACCTGCTGATCTCGAAGTGAGTGCCATGTACAAGGCGCGTTATTACAAGGCGGATGGCAAGAAAGGGCGGGCCCGGGCGCTTCCCGAGTCGCTCTTCGACGGCGTCGTCAACGAGACCGTGATGCACCGGGTGGTGACGGCCTACCTGGCCAACCAGCGTCAGGGCACCGCCGCGGCCAAGAACCGTTCAGCGGTGGCCGGCGGCGCGCGCAAGCCCTGGCGGCAGAAGGGTACGGGCCGGGCCCGGCAGGGCACCATCCGTGCGCCGCACTGGGAAGGCGGCGGTGTGGCGTTTCCGCCCATCCCCCACTCCTGGCGGCAGCGGGTGCCCCGGAAGGTCAGGGCCCTCGCACGGCGCTCGGCGTTCAACGATCGTGCCGAGCGCGACCGGGTGGTGCTGGTGGACCTGCCGGAGCTGGAGACTCCGCGGACGCGCGCCCTGGTGGAGTATCTCAGGGCCGTCGAGGCGGACGGGAAGGTGCTGATCCTCACCGACGGGCAGAAGGAGAACGTCTACCTCTCCGCCCGGAACCTGCCGCACGTCACCGTCCTGCCCTTCGGTACGGAGTCGGTGTACGACGTGCTCTGGGCGCAGACGGTGCTCATCGAGCGGAGTGCGCTGGAGGAGGCGGCCCGGTCCAGGGACGAGACGGCCGAGACGGCGGAGGTGGAGGAGCGGACGGACGAGGCCGCCGGTGACGCCGAGGCCGCGGCGCCTGCCGCCACGGAGACGGAGGGCGAGGACGATGCGTGACGCATACGACGTGATCCTGGCTCCCGTGGTCACGGAAAAGACCATGGAGCAGATGGAGAACGAGGGCGTCTACACCTTCCTGGTGCGTCAGGACGCCAACAAGATCGAGATCGGGCAGGCCGTGGAGCGGATCTGGGACGTGACGGTGAAGGACGTCCGGACCATGCGCTACCAGGGCAAGGCCCGCCGTTCGCTGCTGGCCCGGCTGGCCCGGGACTGGAGCCGCGGCCGCCGTCCTTCCTTCAAGAAGGCGGTGGTGCGGCTCGGTGAGGGCGAGCACATCGAGCTCTACGAGGTGGGTTGATCATGGGTATCAAGAAGTTCAAGCCGATCACGCCGGGTCAGCGCCAGCGTTCGGTCCTCGCCAACGAGGTCCTGACGCGGAAGGGGCCGGAGAAGTCGCTCACCGAGCCGCTCAAGTCCAGCGGCGGCAGGAACCACCACGGGCGCATCACCGTGCGTCGGCGTGGGGGCGGTCACAAGCGCAAGTACCGGATCATCGACTTCAAGCGCAACAAGTTCGGCGTCGAGGGGACGGTCAAGCACATCGAGTACGACCCGAACCGCTCGGCGAACATCGCGCTCATTCATTACGCCGACGGTGAGAAGCGCTACATCCTGCACCCCAAGGGGCTGGAGGTGGGCGACCGGATCATGGCGGGGCCCGACGCCGACGTGCGGGTGGGCTGTGCGCTCCCCCTGGAGCTCATCCCCCTGGGCACCCAGGTCCACAACATCGAGCTGAAGCCGGGCAAGGGTGGTCAGATGGTACGCTCCGCCGGCGCGTCC
The DNA here is from genome assembly GCA_015492755.1 of Gemmatimonadota bacterium. Taxonomy (GTDB): domain Bacteria; phylum Gemmatimonadota; class Gemmatimonadetes; order Longimicrobiales; family Gaopeijiaceae; genus S146-37. Next base: position 2,625 of record WGEM01000062.1, read on the forward strand.
GCCCAGGTGGTGGCGAAGGAGGGTGACTACGTCACGCTCCGCCTCCCCTCCACCGAGGTGCGGCGGGTGCGCAAGGAGTGCTACGCCACCATCGGCGAGGTGGGCAACTCCGACCACGAGCTCACCGTCATCGGGAAGGCGGGCGCCAACCGGTGGCGGGGCCGCCGCCCGAAGGTGCGGGGTGTGGCGATGAACCCGGTGGATCACCCGCTGGGCGGCGGTGAAGGCCGCGCCTCCGGCGGACGTCCGGCGGTGACCCCGTGGGGTAAGCCCGAGGGGAAGAAGACCCGCAAGAAGAAGAAGCATTCCACCAAGCTGATCGTGCGCGGCCGCAAGCGCGGCAAGGCCACGCAGTCCTAGGCGGGAGTACGAGCAATGCCGCGTAGTGTGAAGAAGGGACCGTTCATCGACCCGAAGCTCCTGAAGAAGGTGCAGGAGATGAACGCCCGCAATGAGAAGAAGGTGATCAAGACCTGGTCGCGGGCCTCCACGATCTCTCCGGAGTTCGTGGGGCACACCGTGGCGGTCCATAACGGGAACAAGTTCATCCCGGTCTACATCACCGAGAACATGGTGGGGCACAAGCTGGGCGAGTTCGCGCCCACGCGGCTCTTCCGTGGTCACGGGGGCAAGCTGGCCGACAAGAGGGGCGGACGGTGAGCGAGATGAAAGCGAAAGCCATCGCCCGGTACGTCCGCATGAGCCCGCGTAAGGTGCGGCTCGTGGTGGACCAGATCCGGGGTAAGTCGGTGAACGAAGCGTACGCCATTCTCCAGTTCTCCAAGAAGGGAGCGGCCGAGCCGGTGAGCAAGACGCTGCGCTCGGCGGTGGCGAACGCCCAGTACAAGTCGCAGGACGAAGGCGAACTCGTGGACGTCGACGACCTGTTCGTGGCCGAGGCCTACGTGGATGAGGGGCCGACGCTACGCCGCTGGCGTGCCGCGGCACAGGGCCGGGCCGCGCCCATCCGCAAGCGGACGAGCCACATCACCGTGGTCGTCGAAACGAAGGAAGCATAATGGGTCAGAAGACACACCCGACGGGATTCCGGCTGGGGATCGTCAAGGACTGGGAGTCGCGTTGGTACGCGGAGCGGGACTTTCCTCGCCTCCTGAAAGAGGACGAGACCATCCGCAAGTACCTCCGCAAGCGTCTTGGCCATGCGGCGCTCTCCCGTGTGGAGATCGAGCGCAAGCCCAGCAAGATCGTGGTGACGTTGCACACCGCGCGTCCCGGCGTGGTCATCGGGAAGCGGGGCGCCGAGGTGGACAAGCTGCGTGACGAGCTGGCGCTCCTCACCAACTCGGAGATCTCGGTGAACGTGGAGGAGATCAAGCGCCCGGAGATCGACGCGTACCTGGTGGCGGAGAACGTGGCGCACCAGCTGCGTCAGCGCATCTCCTTCCGCCGCGCCATGAAGCGCGCCGTGCAGGCGGCGATGCGTGCGGGCGCCGAGGGGATCAAGATCCAGTGCGCCGGCCGGCTGGGCGGCGCCGAGATCGCGCGCACCGAGGGATACAATGAGGGCCGTGTGCCCCTCCACACCCTCCGCGCCGACATCGATTACGCACAGGTGCCGGCGTTCACCACCTACGGGGTCGTGGGTGTGAAGTGCTGGATCTTCAAGGGAGAGGTCGTGGAGGAGCGGCGGGGCCGCACGTACTCCACGGGCGCCTGAACCGGTAGAGGACAACCATGCTTGCACCGAAAAGAGTTCGGCACCGGAAGACGCATAAGGGTCGCATGCGCGGCAAGGCGTATCGCGGCAACCGTGTCTCCTTCGGTGAGTACGGCCTGATGGCGCTGGAGCCGTCGTGGATCACCAACCGTCAGATCGAGGCGGCGCGTGTGGCCATGACCCGCCACATCAAGCGTGGCGGAAAGGTCTGGATCCGCATCTTCCCCGACAAACCCATCACCAGGAAGCCGGCGGAGACGCGCATGGGGAAGGGGAAGGGCAATCCCGAGTCCTGGGTGGCCGTGGTGAAGCCGGGGCGGATCATGTTCGAGCTGGAAGGCGTGCCGGAGCACGTGGCGGAACGCGCCATGGAACTGGCGGCCGCGAAGCTCCCCATCAAGTGCAAGTTCGTCGTGCGCGAGCGACAGCTCTAAGGCGTCGCCGGGGCACGAAGGCAGGAGATGACGATGAAGGCAGAAGACATCCGCGACTGGGACGACTCGGAGATCGAGGCGCGCCTCAAGGAGCTCAAGGAGGAGCACTTCAAGCTCCGCTTCCAGAGGTCCATGATGGAGCTGGAGGATCCCAAGCTCCCCGGGCGGATCCGGCGCGACATCGCGCGCCTGAAGACCATCCAGCGCGAGCGACAGCTCGCCCGTAACGGCTGAGGGGCGCGTATCCGATGAGTGAGAAGAACATGGAGCAGGCGAACGAGACCGCCGTGGCCGAGGACACGTCCACCCAGGAACAGGCCCACCGCCGCCGGCGCAAGGTCCGCACCGGTGTGGTGGTGAGCGACAGGGCGGACAAGACCGTGACGGTGCTCGTGGAGCGGCAGTTCCCTCATCCGCTGTACGGGAAGGGCGTGAAGCGCTCCAAGAAGTACCACGCCCACGACGAGAACAACGAATACCGGGTGGGCGACCGGGTGCGAATCATGGAAACGCGCCCGCTCTCCAAGACCAAGCGCTGGCGGGTGGTGGAGCTCATCGAGCGGCCCGAGTGAGCCTGAAGGCTTTGTACATACAAGCACGCGAGACTGACCGATGATTCAGCAGGAGTCGATCCTTCGGATCGCCGACAACACCGGCGCCAAATCGGCGCTGTGCATCCGGGTCCTGGGTGGCTCGGGGCGCCGCTACGCGGGCGTCGGTGACGTGATCGTCGCCACCGTGAAGGATGCCATCCCCAACGCGGGGATCAAGAAAGGCGACGTGGTACGCGCGGTGGTGGTTCGCACGGCCAAAGAAACGCGCCGCAAGGACGGCACCTACATCCGCTTCGACGACAACGCGGCGGTGATCATCAACCCCCAGGGCGAGCCCCGGGGCACACGCATCTTCGGGCCGGTGGCGCGGGAGCTGCGCGAGAAGAAGTACATGAAGATCGTATCCCTGGCACCCGAGGTACTCTGATGTCCAGGCCGAAATTCAAGATCATGAAGGGCGACCGTGTGCGCGTCATCCGCGGCAATGACCGCGGGCTGGAGGGCACGGTGCTTGAGGTGCTCCCCAAGGAGCAGCGGGTGCGTGTGGAGGGTGTGAACATGCGCAAGCGGCACACCCGCCCCACGGAGGCCAACCCCGATGGTGGGATCATCACCTTCGAGGCGCCCATTCACATCTCCAACGTGATGCTCGTCGACCCGGCCACGGAGACGGCCAGCCGGGTACGGATGCGCGTGGGAGCGGACGGGACCAAGGAGCGGATCGCCGTCAAGACCGGCAACCCCGTTCCGAGGCCGCAGTAAGGACGACGTCGACCGGAGCGCAGCGGGAGTGACGCGCCGGACGGCAGGCACGACGCAATAGAGACGGAGACATGGAACCAAGACTGAAGGTTCACTACGAGAACCACGTGAAGCCCAAGCTCCAGGCGGAGTTCGGGTTCAAGAACCCGCACCAGATCCCCAAGGTGGTGAAGGTGGTGCTGAACGTGGGCATCGGGGAGGCCTCGCGGGACCAGAAGCTCCTGGAGAGCGTGATGGATGAGCTTGCGGTCATCAGCGGCCAGAAGCCCACGCTGAACCGCGCCAAGCGCTCCATCGCGAACTTCCAGCTTCGTGAGGGGATGCCGGTGGGGGCGTCGGTGACGCTGCGGGGAGACCGCATGTGGTACTTCCTGGATCGCCTCATCGCCACGGCGATTCCACGCGTACGCGACTTCCGGGGGCTGAACACCCGGTCCTTCGACGGACGCGGGAATTACACCATGGGCGTGCGGGAGCAGATCATCTTCCCGGAGATCGACTACGACAACGTCCGGAAGATCCACGGGATGGACATCACCGTCGTGACCTCGACGGACAAAGACGACGAGGCGTTCGCCCTCCTGCGCGAGTTGGGTTTCCCCTTCCGCGGTCAGGTGCCGGTGCAGATCGGCCAGGCTGCCTCCTGAGAGAGAGAGTTTTCGAATGGCAAGAAAGGCGCTCATCGAGAAGTCCAAACGGAAGCCCAAGTTCGCAGTCCGGCAGCGGTTCCGCTGCCAGCGCTGCGGGCGTCCGAGGGCGTTCCTGCGGAAGTTCGGCATCTGCCGGATCTGCTTCCGAGAGATGTCGCTGAGGGGAGAGATCCCCGGCGTGCGCAAGTCGAGCTGGTAGAGGAATCAACGTCATGATGACCGATCCTATCGCGGACATGCTGACCCGCATCCGGAACGCCGTGCAGGCGGGCCACAAGTGGGTGGACATGCCCGTGTCGAAGCAGAAGATCGAGATCGCGCGGCTCCTGCAGGAGAGTCACTTCGTCCATGCGTACAAGGTGCTGGACGACGGGCGCTTCGGCGTGCTGCGCGTGTACCTCAAGTACCACGAAGGGCAGCCGGTGATTCGCCATCTGGAGCGGGTATCCAAGCCCGGGCGGAGGCACTACGTGGGGAAGGACGAGATTCCCCGTGTCCGCAACGGGTTGGGGATGGCCATCCTCTCCACCTCGGCGGGGATGCTGTCCGATCGGGCCGCGCGCGAGAAGGGCGTGGGCGGAGAACTCATGGCCGTGGTCTGGTAGGCTCCGCGCTGCACCGGACCCAGTCGATCTGGAAGACGAGATATGTCGCGAATTGGTAAACTGCCGGTAACCCTTCCGAAGGGTGTGGAGGTGTCCCTGTCGGGCACCACGCTCACCGTGAAGGGCCCGAAGGGTTCCCTCACCCTGGACGTCCACCCCGAGATGAAGGTGGTGGTGGACGAGGCCGAGATCCGGGTGGAGAGGCCCTCCGACGAGAAGCAGCACAGGGCGCTTCACGGTCTCACCCGCTCCCTCATTCAGAACATGGTGACCGGGGTCACGGAGGGTTTCTCCAGGACGCTGGAGATCGTCGGGGTGGGTTATCGCGCCGATCCGAAGGGGAAGGGCATCATCCTCAACCTCGGCTACAGCCATCCCATCGAGTACACGCCGGTGGAGGGGGTGAGCCTCGAGTGCCCGAACCAGACCACCGTGGTGGTGTCGGGCATCGACAAGCAGCAGGTGGGGCAGACCGCCGCGGAGATCCGGGCGTTCCGTCCCCCGGAGCCCTACAAGGGCAAGGGCATCCGCTACCAGGGTGAGCACGTTCGTCGCAAGGCCGGGAAGACGGCCTCCAGCGGCTGATCCGCACGGATAGAGCTATGAGAATCAAGCAGAGCAAACTCAGGAAGAGCAGGGCGCTCCAGCGTAAGCGCCGCCACTTCCGCGTACGGAACAAGATCCGCGGAACGGCCCAGCGGCCGCGCCTCGTGGTCTACCGTTCCCTCAAGAACATCGAGGGTCAGCTGGTGGATGACGACAGCGGGCGCACCATCGCGGGTCTCTCCACCCTCACGCCGGAGCTGCGGGACTTCAAGGCGGAGGGGCCGAACCGGAAGGTGGAGCAGGCCTTCGCCGCAGGGAAGCTCCTGGCGGAGCGAGCCAGGGAGAAAGGGATCGAGGCCGTGGTGTTCGACCGCGGTGGATACAAGTACCACGGGCGCGTGAAGGCCTTCGCCGACGGCGCCCGCGAGGGAGGTCTGCAGTTCTGATGACGCGAGATCCGAAGCAAAAGAAGAAGAAGCAGGCGCGCAACCGTGAGTCGGACCTCACGGAGAACGTCATCTTCATCAACCGCGTCGCCAAGGTGGTGAAGGGCGGGCGCCGGTTCTCGTTCTCGGCGCTGGTCTCCGTGGGAGACGGCAAGGGGAACGTCGGGATCGCCCTGGCGAAGGCCAACGAGGTGGCCGAGGCCATCCGGAAGGCCTTCGAGCAGGCCCGCAAGAGCATGGTGCACATTCCCATCGAGAACGGCACGCTGCCCCACGAAGTGGTGGGCCACTGGGGCGCCGGCCGCGTGCTGCTCCGCCCGGCGGCTCCCGGTACGGGGGTCATCGCCGGAGGACCCGTTCGTGCGGTCCTGGAGGCGGCGGGGGTGCGCGACGTGCTCACCAAGAGTCTCGGAACCAACAATCCCATCAACGTGGTGCGCGCTACGATGGACGGGCTCGGTCAGCTCGTGACCGCGGAGCAGGTGGCCCGTGAGCGGGGCGTACCGGTGGAAGCGCTGGGGGTGCGTCGTGGCTAAGAAGAGCGCGCCGAAGATGCTCAAGATCACGCAGGTCCGGAGCGGGATCGGACGACAGGAGAAGCACCGCCGTACGCTCCGGGCACTGGGCATCCGTCGGCATCAGCAGAGTGTGATCCAGCAGGACACGCCGGCCATCCGTGGGATGATCCGCCAGATCTCCCACATGGTGGAAGTGGAAGAGGTTGAGGCGTAGGGCCGAGCCCCGCCTCCTGACGCATAAGAGACCGAACATGGCAGAACTTCACGACTTGAGCCCCAGCTCCGGTGCCCGCCGCGATCGCAAGCGGGTGGGCCGTGGGCCGGGGTCAGGGCATGGCAAGACCGCCGGCCGGGGCCAGAAGGGGCAGAAGTCCCGTTCCGGCGGCCGGGTGCATCGCCACTTCGAGGGTGGTCAGATGCCGCTCATCCGTCGGATCCCGAAGCGCGGCTTCAAGAACATCAACCGCGTGGAGTACCAGGTGGTCAACGTGCGGGACCTGGAGCGTTGCGACGGTGAGGTGGGACCGCGGGAGCTGAAGGCGGCGGGTCTCATCGGTTCGGTGCACAAGCCCGTCAAGATCCTGGGACACGGCGAGATCGGGAAGGCGCTCAAGGTGACGGCGCACCGCTTCAGTCGCACCGCGAAGGAGAAGATCGAGGCGGCGGGCGGAACCGCCACCCTCGTGGGCGCGGACCAGGACTCGAACTGACATGGCGGCCAACCCCATCCAGAATCTGTTCCGGGTGCCGGAGCTGAAGGACAAGATCCTCTTCACGCTCTTCATCCTCTTCGTCTACCGGCTCGGGTCGCACATCACCGTGCCGGGTCTCGACGTGGGGGCGCTCCGGGTGGCGGCGGGCAACCTCCAGGACACCTTCTTCGGCATCTACGACATGTTCGTGGGTGGCGGGCTCTCCCGCGCCACCATCCTGGCGCTGGGGATCATGCCCTATATCTCCGCCAGCATCATGTTCCAGCTCCTGGCGGCGGTCTTCCCCACCATCGAGAAGCTGCAGAAGGAGGGGGAGGAGGGGCGCAAGAAGCTGACGCAGTGGACCCGCTATACCACCATCGGGCTCTCCGCCGTCCAGGCGTACGGGTACGCGGTCTTCCTGCAGGCCATCCAGGGGGCGGTGGCCAACCCGGGATTCGGCTTCGTCTTCACCACCGTCTTCACCCTCACGGTGGGCGCCATCTTCGTGATGTGGTTGGGCGAGCAGATCACGGAGCACGGCATCGGCAACGGCATGTCGCTCCTGATCTTCTTCTCCATCATCCAGACCTTCCCGGCGGCGGTGGCACGCACCTGGGAGTCGTTCATGCTGGGGGAGATCGGGGCATTCAGCCTGGTGGCCCTGCTGGCGGTGGTGATCGGTGTCACGGCGGGTGTGGTGGCCATGACGATGGCCGCTCGCAAGATCCCGGTGCAGATCCCCAGGAAGGTGGTGGGGCGCGGCCGGATCCGGGAAGGACAGAAGAGCTTCATCCCGCTGCGGGTGAACTCGGCGGGCGTCATGCCCATCATCTTCGCCCAGTCCTTCATCGTAGTGCCGGGCACCGCCGCCGCATTCTTCGACGTGGGACCGCTGCGCACGCTGAGTGAGATCTTCACGCCGCAGACCTGGCCCTACTACGTCACCTACGGCCTCCTCATCGTCTTCTTCACGTACTTCTACACGGCGATCATCTTCAACCCCGTGGACATCGCCGAGAATCTGAAGAAGCAGGGGGCCTTCATTCCCGGCGTGAAGCCGGGAGCCCGTACGGCGGAGTACATCGACCGGGTGCTGACGCGGGTCACGCTGCCCGGCTCCATCTATCTGGCGCTCATCGCGCTCGTACCGTTCTGGATCTTCGACATCTTCAATATCACCACCTTCTTCTTCGGTGGCACCAGCCTGCTCATCGTGGTGGGTGTGGGCCTCGATACGGTGCAGCAGGCGCAGCAGATGCTCCTCCTGCGCCACTATGACGGCTTCATGAAGAAGGGCCGTGTGAAGATGCGGGGCCGCGGGCGGTACATGTAGCGGAGCGTGTCCATGGTCGTGGTGCTGCTCGGACCGCCGGGCGTCGGGAAGGGAACCCAGGCCGTTCGTCTGGCGGACGAGATCGGGGCCGCGCACGTCTCCACGGGCGACCTCCTGCGGGCAGCGCGACGTGAGGGCACGGCGCTGGGCCGGAAGGCGGCGGAGTACATGGACGCCGGAGAGCTGGTGCCGGACGCCCTGATTCTGGATCTCGTGCGCGAACACCTTGGCACGCTGGATCCCGCCACGCCGATTCTCTTCGACGGATTCCCCCGGACCATCGATCAGGCCACCGGCCTGGACGACGTGCTGGCGGAGGCCGGCCGCGGGGTAGACCACGTGGTGCTCTTCGAGGCGCCCGACGACGTGATCGTCAAGCGGCTCAGCGGCCGGAGGAGCTGTCTGGACTGCGGGGCGGTGTACAGCATCTACTTCAACCCTCCGGCGGTGGATGGCGTCTGCGACCGCTGCGGCGGTGTCCTGATCCAGCGCATCGACGACGAGCCGGAGACGGTGCAGCGTCGTCTGGCGGTGTACCGCCAGGAAACCGCGCCTCTGGTGGAGTTCTACGAGAAGCGCGACGGCGTCCTGAAACGGATCCGGGCGGATCGCTCGGTGGACGAAGTCTACGAGGCGCTGCGCACCGCCCTCGGACTGTCTGGCGCATGACGCCATGATCCACCTGCGCACCCCCCACGAGATCGACGCCATGGCCCGGAGCGGGGCCATCATCGCGGGGCTCTTTCAGGAGCTGGAGCCCCGGGTGGTGCCCGGTGCCAGCACGCTGGACCTGGATCGGTTCGCCGAATCCTACATCCGGGACCACAGCGGAGCCGAGCCGGCATTCAAGGGACTCTACGGATTCCCGGGAAGCGTCTGCACCTCCATCAACGAAGAGGTGGTTCACGGGATCCCGTCCGACGCGCGGATCCTGCGCGAAGGCGACATCGTCTCGGTGGATGTGGGTGTGAAGCTGGAGGGCTGGTGCGCCGACTCGGCGTGGACCTTTCCGGTGGGCGAGATCTCGGAGGGGGCGGCCCATCTCCTGAGTGTCACCGAGGCGGCACTGGAGGCGGCGGTGGAGGCCGCGGTACGCGGCCACCACGTGGGTGACATCGGGGCTGCGGTGATGCGCACGGTGGAGGGCACGGGATACGGGATCATCCGGGATCTGGTGGGCCATGGAATCGGCAGGGAGGTCCATGAGGAGCCGCAGGTCCCCAACTTCGGGCGACCGGGACATGGGCCCCTCCTGAGGGACGGCATGGTGCTGGCGATCGAGCCCATGTTGAGCGCCGGCTCGCCGGAGATCCGCACCCTCGAGGACGGATGGACGGTGGTCACCGCCGACCGGAGCCTCTCGGCTCACTTCGAGCACACCGTGGCGGTGACCGCGGAAGGGTCGCGGGTGCTCACGGCATCGAGAAGCCCGGTGCCCCAGTCCGCCGACGGTTCTTGAAGCAGTTCCGAGACGGCGTTATACTCTAAAGCTCTGCCAGAAACGCTTGTGGAGGCGGTCAAGTGAAGGTTCGAAGCAGCGTGAAACCGATCTGCGAACACTGCAAGGTGATTCGCCGCAAAGGTGTGGTGAGGATCATCTGTTCGCGTGATCCCAAGCATAAGCAGCGTCAGGGCTGACCGGGTGTCAGAGACCGGACGCGTCGCGGGACAACGAGAAGAGTAAAGCATGGCTCGAATCGCTGGTGTCGATCTTCCGCGCGGAAAGCGCATCGAAGTGGCCCTGACCTACATCTACGGGATCGGGCCCAGCCGCGCGAAGGAGATCCTGGAGGCGTGTGGGGTGGACCCGGATCGTCGCACCCAGGACCTCTCGGACGACGACGTGAACAAGCTGCGTCGCCAGATCGAGGGGAACTACAAGGTGGAAGGTGCGCTGCGTACCGAGGTCTCCATGAACATCAAGCGCCTGATGGACATCGGGTGCTATCGGGGGCTGAGGCACCGGCGCGGGCTGCCGGTGCGGGGTCAGCGGACCCACACCAATGCGCGGACCCACAAGGGGAAGCGCCGGGCCATCGCCGGGAAGAAGAAACCGCCCAAGAAGTAGCCGTTCGAGCTCCCAGAGCTCGTTTCACAGGACCCGATGCGGCGTCTCCGGGGCGCAGGTTCCGGCCCGCCGCATCCGCATTGTAGGGAAGACACAGAGTGGCCAAGCCGAAGACTCGTTCCAAGCGCTCGAAGAAGGTCGTGGAAGCGGAGGGCGTCGCCCACATCAAGGCGACGTTCAACAACACGATCGTGACCATCACCGACAAGGCGGGGAACACCATCGTGTGGTCCTCCGCCGGCACGGCGGGCTTCAAGGGCTCGAAGAAGTCCACGCCGTTCGCCGCCACCATGGCTGCCGAGCAGGCGGGCCGGGAGGCCGCCAACATGGGTGTGAAGCGTGTGGACGTGCTGGTTCAGGGCCCCGGCTCCGGTCGCGAGTCCGCCATCCAGGCCCTGGCCGCCGCGGGGCTGCAGATCAAATCCATCCAGGACGTGACGCCGCTGCCGCACAACGGGTGCCGGCCGCCCAAGAAGCGTCGCGTCTGAGGCTGAAGGACAGAGGAACCCAATCGCATGGCACGTTATACAGGACCGGTTTGCAAACTCTGCCGCCGTGAGGGGCAGAAGCTCTTCCTGAAGGGCCAGAAGTGCTACACGGAGAAGTGTCCCGTGGAGCGCCGCGCCTACCCGCCCGGCCAGCACGGCCCCGCGCAGGCGCGCCGCCGCAAGCAGTCGGATTACGCACTCCAGCTCCGTGAGAAGCAGAAGGTGAAGCGGATTTACGGGCTCCCCGAGAAGCAGTTCCGCACCCTGTTCGAACGCGCGACGAAGGTGCCCGGCATCACCGGTGAGAACCTCATCGTGTCGCTGGAGACGCGGCTGGACAACATCGTCTTCCGCATGGGTTTCGCGCAGAGCCGTGCCCAGGCCCGGCAGCTGGTCCGCCACCGGCATGTGGAGGTGAACGGCCGCATCGTGGATATCCCCAGCTACCACGTGAAGCCCGGAGACGAGATCGCCATCAAACCCAAGTCCAGGGACATCGTGCCGGTGCAACAGGCACTGGAGGCCCGCACGCGGCCGCCGCTCCTGGACTGGCTGGCGCTGGATGAGAAGGCGCGCGTGGGGCGGATGGTGCGTCAGCCCACCCGCGCGGACATCCCGCTTGCGGCGCAGGAACAGCTCATCGTCGAGCTCTACTCGAAGTAATCCATCGCCGCGCGCCGGGGGCGGCGGCGGATCCAGATACGTTACGCAGGAGGGAACGTGGACATAGACCTCACCGGACTGGTTCTCCCCGAAAGGGTAGAGGCGTCGGAGGTTTCGGAGGACGGTCGCTCGGCCCACTTCGTCATCGAGCCGCTGGAGCGCGGCTTCGGGCACACGCTGGGCAACTCGGTGCGCCGGGTGCTGCTCTCGTCGCTCCGTGGCGCGGCCGTGTGGGGCTTCCGCATCGATGGCGTGGTGCATGAGCACCAGACCATCGCCGGGGTGGTGGAAGACGTCCACCAGGTGATCCAGAACCTCAAGGCGCTGGTCATCAAGCTCGACGACGACGTGAACGAGGCGGTGCTGGAGCTGGACGTGGAGAAGGCCGGCCCCGTCACGGCGGCGCAGATTCAGGAAGCCTCCGGTGCGACGGTGCTGGACCCCGACCACCACCTCTTCACGCTGCAGGAGGACCGGAAGCTCCACATGGAGCTGTACGTTAACAAAGGCCGGGGCTTCGTCCTCGCGGACCAGCACGAGCTCCCGCGGGGGGCTCCCGTGGACCTGGTGCGGATTGACGCCATCTACAACCCGGTGCGCCGCGCCAACTTCGTGGTGGAAGAGACCCGCGTCGGGCAGCGTACGGACTTCGACCGCCTCACGCTCCAGATCCAGACCGACGGGTCCATCTCGCCGGAGGACGCGGTGGCGTACGCCGCCGAGCTGGTGCGCAAGCACCTGGCGTACATGCTGTACTTCGGGGAGGGCGGCGTGCCGGAGGAGACGCGTCCCGGGGCGGTGGCGGTACCGGACCGTCTCCAGGATCTGTTCTCCCGTCCCATCGAAGACCTTGCCGAGCTCTCCGTTCGCTCGCGGAACTCCCTGCAGAAGGAAAACATCCTGACGCTGGGCGATCTGGTGCAGCGTACGGAAGAGGAGATGCTGGGCATCGAGAACTTCGGGAAGAAGTCGCTCAAGGAGATCTCGGACTTTCTCGAGGAGCACTCGCTGCGCTTCGGGATGAAGCTCGAGGAGGGAGAGGACGGGCGCCTCTACTTCGTGGAGGAGGAGAGCGCCGGCACCGCTCCGGCGGGAGAGGAGTGAGGAATCGTGCGTCACCGTAAGAAAGGCAGGAAGCTGTCCCGGACCGCCAGCCACAAGAAGGCGACGATGCGGAACCTGGCGACGGCGCTGTTCCGCCACGAGCGGATCGAGACCACCACCGCCAAGGCGAAGGAGCTCCGGCCCTACGCCGAGCGGCTCATCACGCTGGCCCGTCGTGGAGACGTCCATGCACGGCGCCTTGCGGCGACGAGGATCCAGGACCGGGAGGTTCTGGGGAAGCTCTTCGACGACATCGCCCCCCGGTTCGCTGAACGTCCCGGTGGCTACACCCGCATCCTCAAGCTGGGCAACCGGAAGGGCGATGCGGCGGAGATGTCGCTCATCGAGCTCGTGGATTAGTTTGAGGCGCCCCACCCGCCGAGACATCACCTTCACGCGAGAGGACGAGCGAGACATGGCCCAGAACGCTTCTCGACGCGGCGCGACCGATCTGAGCGTTCCCCTGATGATCGTGGCATTCCTGGTCATGGGGGGCTTCCTGTACTGGCTCTATGCCCAGGCGCAGGCGGAGAGAGCGGCCCAGGCGGTCGTGGAGGAGGAGCCGGCGGACCCCGCAGGGAACATCGAAGGCACCGTGACCATCACGCCCGACGACATCCAGATGGATGCGTCGCCGTACGAGGGTCAGCTCGTGCGCCTCGTGGACGTGCCGATTGCCAGCAAGCTGGGGACGCAGGGCTTCTGGATGGAGACCCCCAACGGGAACCCCTTCCTGGTGGCCTTCTCCGACTCGCTGATGGCGCAGGGTGTGACGGTGGAAATGGGCCAGACCGCCACGGTGGTAGGGACCATCCGCGCCATGGCGGACTCCATCGCCAACGCCTGGCTGGAGGCGGGTACCATCAACGACGGCGAACTCTTGGCCGCCCAGTTCGCCACCCACTACCTGGA
>WGEM01000063.1 GCA_015492755.1 Gemmatimonadota bacterium
GGCACGCCGCCCTCATCGAGTTCGATCCCCTGCGGATGCGGCACATCATGATCCCGGAGGACTGGTGCTTCGTGGTGGCGGACACGGGGGTGCGCGCCGAGAAGTCCGGAGCGGCGCAGGCGGCGTACAACCGCCGGCGGGAAGAGTGCGAGATGGCGCTGGACGGCGTGTCGCAGGCGGCGGTGGACGCGGGGCTCACCGTGACGCGCGTGGACTCCTACCGGGCGCTCCTGCAGCGCGTGGAGCACGGCGCCCTCCTGGAGCTTGCGGAGGCGACGCTGGAGGGCGCGCTGGCGCGCCGCTTCCGGCACGTGGTGACGGAGGCCCGACGGGTGCGGGAGGGCGTGGACCTCCTGGTCTCGGCGGACCCCTACGGCTTCGGGCTTCTCATGGACGCCTCCCACGGGAGCCTGCACGGGGACTTCCAGGTGAGCTGTCCGGAACTCGACGAGCTGGTGGATCTGGCGCGTGAGGGAGGCGCCGTGGGGGCGCGCCTCACCGGAGCGGGCTTCGGCGGGTGCGCAGTGGCGCTGGCGGAGCGGGGCGCGGTGGATGAGGTGCTGGAGGCGCTCATCGAGGGGTACTACGCCCCGCGGGGGCTCTCGACGCGGCTGGAAGACCGCCTCTTCGTGGCGGTGCCCTCGCAGGGAGCTTCGGTGGCGCCGCTGTAGCGAATGGGGCCCCGGGCGGACATGGCTGCACCGTGGCTCTGGCTCGAACACCGCGCCGGTCGCTACCGGAGCCTGAGTCTCGGAAGGAGCCGCACGAGACCCACCACCGCGCCCGCTGCCGCCGCCCCGGACACCAGCGCTTCTCCGGCCTGACCGTACAGGGCGAATCCCGTGCCGAAGAGCGCTCCGTAGATGGCGAGGCACCCAAGGAACCACGCCATGAGGGCGGCGGGGGCGTCATCGTCGGAGGGCGGCAGATCCTCACCCAGTCCGGCGCTCCGCCATCCGGGCCCGAAGGGGCGGATCTTCAGGTAGAAGCTCCGCAGCACCCCGGCGTCCGTCGGCCGCGTGAGGAAGGTCACCGTGAGCCATCCCGCGGTGGTCACCGCCACGCCCACCACCAGCTGCATGGAGGCGTCCAGCGGCGGGAAGTCCAGCCGGGCGTGAATGAACTGGAAGTACACCGCCACGAGGAAGGAGATGACCATGGCGGAGATCTCGCTCCAGGCGTTGATCCGCCACCAGAACCACCGGAGGAGGAAGACGAGCCCGGTGCCGGCGCCGATCTGCAGGAGGATCTCGAAGGCCTGCAGCGCGTTCTCCAGCCAGAGGGAGAGGGCTCCCGCCAGGACGATGAGCAGCACGGTGGCCACCCGGCCCACCGTCACGTAGTGCCGCTCCCCGGCGTCTCCCCGCACGAAACGGCGGTACCAGTCGTCCACGATGTAGGAGGCACCCCAGTTGAGGTGCGTGCTGATGGTGGACATGTAAGCGGCGGCCAGCGACGCCACCACCAGGCCCAGGAGCCCCGAGGGTAGGAAGATGAGCATGGCGGGGTAGGCCATATCGTTCCGGACGATGGAGGGGTCCACACCCGGGAAGGCCGCCTGGATGGAGTCCAGGGTGGGGTAGACCGCCAGGGAGGCCAGCGCCACGATGATCCACGGCCATGGCCGGAGCGCGTAGTGCGCCACGTTGAACCAGAGGGTAGCCTTGAGCGCCTGTTCCTCGTCGGGCGCGGCGAGCATCCGCTGCGCCACGTATCCCCCCCCACCGGGCTCGGCACCGGGATACCACGTGCTCCACCACTGGACCGCCACCGGGATGATGAACACCGCGAGGGCGTTGGAGGGATCGGAAAAATCCGGCAGGAGCGAGAGTTTCCCCACCACCTCCGGGTGCGTCAGCAGCCCGTCCAGCCCGCCCACGGCGGGATGCGCCAGGGCGTAGTAGGCCGCGGCGAGGGAGCCCACCATGGCCACCACGAAGAGCAGCAGGTCGGTGACCACCACGCCCCACAGGCCGGAGCCCGCGGAGTAGAGCGCGGTGACGGTGCCCGCCGCCACCACCACCTGCCACGGCTGGGCGCCCAGGAGCACCCCGCCGATCTTGATGGCGGCCAGCGTGACGGTGGCCATGATCATCACGTTGAAGAAGACGCCCAGGTAGAGGGCGCGGAATCCCCGCAGAAACGCCGCCGGCCGGCCGCTGTAGCGCAACTCGTAGAACCCCACGTCCGTAAGCACGCCGGAGCGGCGCCAGAGTCGGGCGTAGAAGAACACCGTGCACATTCCGGTGATGACGAAGGCCCACCACTGCCAGTTCCGGCTCACCCCGCCGGTGCGTACCAGGTCGGTGACGAGGTTGGGGGTGTCGGTGGAAAAGGTGGTGGCCACCATGGACGTGCCCAGGAGCCACCACGGCATGCGGCGGCCGCCCAGGAAGAACTCCTCCACCCGGCTGCCGGCGCGCCGGAGGAAGACCAGGCCCACCACCAGCGCCACCGCGCCGTAGGCGGCCACCACCAGCCAGTCCAGCGTGGTCAGTTGCACGAGTCGCCCCGTCAGGTGAGGGTGCGGAAGGCTTCGGCGAGGTTCTCCGGATAGACGCCCCGGCGAATGCGTGCGGCCAGCGCCTCCCGCGCCCTGTCGCGGTCTCCGGCGTGGGTGACGCCGAACCAGTGGTCCTCGGCGTGGAGCACCCCGACCCGGGTGGCGCCGATCTCGATCTGGCCGTTCAGCGCCGTGGACAGGTAAAACTCCTGTACGGTGTCGGCGCCCCAGTAGAAGAGGAACCGCCGGAACTGGCGCCCCAGCAGCTCGATCACCGGGGGTGTGAAGCCCCACAGGTTCATGGACACGATCTCATCGCCCGTGAGTTCGATGGGCTCGCCGTCCAGGGTGATCCCGGTGATCCACCCGTCGATGCGGCGGATCTGCCGCACCTCCGAGATCCGCGCCAGGAGGCCCTCGCGGCCAAGCACGCAGATCCCACGCGCCACGCCGCCGGACCCCGAGAGGGTTTCGCGGAGCGTGTAGCCCACCAGCGCCGCCTCGGTGGGGGCGCCCTGGGCGAAGAGGAAGGTGTGTAGAGCCCGGAACGCACCCGGCCCGTAAAGATCGTCGGCGTTACACACGGCGAAGGGGCCCGCGATTCCCCGCGCCGCGCAGAGCACCGCGTGCCCCGTGCCCCACGGCTTGCCCCGATCGGGCGGCGCGCGAAAGCCGTCGGGTAGATCGTCCACCCGCTGGTGCACGAAACGGTACGGGAGCGCGCCGCCCACCACGCGCGCCACATGCTCTCGAACCGCCTCCTCGATCTCCCCCCGCACCACGAAGACCACCTCATCGAATCCCGCCCGGGCCGCGTCGTAGACGTTGTAGTCCATGATGGCCTCGCCTGCGGGACCCAGGGGGTCGAGCTGTTTGAGGCGGCCGTAGCGGGTAGAGAGACCGGCTGCGAGCACAACGAGCGGTGCGGGCATGTCGGCGCGTCAGGCTGGTGAGGGTGAGCGGTGCGCGATCTCCGGCCCCGCGAAACGGACGCCGGTGAGGTCGGCGATGTCGCGCTTCCAGGTGGTGAGATCGGCGGTGGAGAACGCCGAAAGATGGCGGTGGCCGCACGCGCGCGCGAGGACCTGCATGAGTTCCGTCGTGGCCTGGAAGTACCGAGCAAGGCGCGCTGCCGATTCCTCCACGATGAGGCGCGCCCGGAGGTGGTCCCGCTGCGTGGCGATTCCCACAGGGCAATTGTTGGTGTGGCAGGCGCGCATTGCCAGGCAGCCGATGGCCTGGAGCGCGGCGTTGGCCACGGCGACGCCGTCGGCACCCAGCGCCAGCGCCTTGACGAAGTCCGATTC
>WGEM01000064.1 GCA_015492755.1 Gemmatimonadota bacterium
CCTGGGCGCGGCGCCGGACGGAGATGTCCATCCCCGCCATCACCTTGATGCGGGAGAGCACCGCGCGGCGTACTCCCGCCGGCAGGTGGATGGCGCGGCGGAGGAGCCCGTCGATGCGGTAGCGCACCCGCACCTCGTCGCCCGTCTCCTCCACGTGGATGTCGCTGGCGCCCTCCTCCACTGCGTCGCGGATGAGCCGATCCACCAGCCGCACCACCGGCGCCGCCCGCGTGGCGCGCTCCAGCTCGCTTCTGCCGCCGTCGTCCGCCGTCTGGAGCCCCGCCGGAAGCGCCCGCACGAGATCGTCCAGCTCCACCCCGAAGTGCCGCGCCATCCACCTGCCGGCGGGAGTACGCCGCGCGGTGCTCTCCCGCATCAAGGTGATGGCGGGGATGGACATCTCCGTCCGGCGCCGCGCCCAGGACGGCGGGATGCGCCTGGAGGTGGCGGGACGGCGGCTGGCCTTCCGGGTGAGCACCCTCCCGGTGAACGGCGGCGAGAAGGCGGTGGTGCGCATCCTGGATCCCGATGCGGCGCCTCGCTCGCTGGACGGCCTGGGGCTCGGCGCACGCGACCTCGCCACCTTCCGGCGCCTTCTGGCGCGCCGCGAAGGGGTGATCCTCGTGGCGGGGCCCACCGGCTCCGGGAAGAGCACCACCATCTTCGCCGCCCTCTCGGAACTGGACCGGGAGGTGCTGAACCTGGTGACGCTGGAGGACCCGGTGGAGTACCGTCTTCCCGGAGCCAACCAGATCCAGGTGGATCCGCGCGCCGGACTTGCCTTCGCCGACGCGCTGCGCGCGGTGCTGCGCCAGGACCCCGACGTGGTGATGGTGGGGGAGATCCGGGACCGCGAGACCGCCGAGATCGCCATGGCTGCGGCGGTCACCGGGCACCTGGTGCTCTCCACCATCCATACCACCGACGCCCCCGGCGCGGTGACGCGGCTGGTGAACATGGGCGTCCCCCCGTACCTGGTGGCCGGCGGGCTGGCGGGCGTGGTGGCCCAGCGCCTCGTGCGCCGCGTCTGCCCCATCTGCCGCGGGCACGGGTGCCGATCCTGCCCCGACGGGCACCGGGGGCGCACCGGAATCTTCCAGATCCTGGCGCTCACCGACCCTCTCCGTGACGCCATCAGCCGCGGTGAGGGCACCGCCCGCATCCGCCACCTGGCCCGCGAGGCGGGGATGCGCTCCCTGGCGGCCGACGCTCGTCGTGCCCTGGCGGCGGGTCTCACCACGCCCCACGAGATCACACGGCTCCTGCAGGCTGCGGCGCTCAACTCTCGCCCCTGCCGGCGCTGCGAGGCCGCGGTGCCGCTGGACGCCCGGGCCTGCCCCGCCTGCGGCCGCCGTCAGGTTCGCGTCTGCCCCTGCGGCCGCACGCTGGAGGCCGGGTGGCGGTACTGTCCCGCGTGCGTGCGCCCGGTGGCGGGCTGAGTCAGCGGAACTCGGCGCTGCGCACCGTGAGCACCTCCACCCGCTCCGTGTCCACCCGCACCCCGATTCCCGGCCCGTCGGGGACCCGCATGAGGCCGTCTTCCACAACGAACTCCGGCTCCACGATGTCCCGCTCCCAGTACCGCCGACTTGCGGATATATCGCCCGGTAGCGTGAAGTTGGGCAGCGACGCCAGCGCCACGTTGTACGCGCGCCCCACACCGGACTCCAGCATGCCACCGCACCATACCGGCAGACCGTGTGCCTGCATCATGTCGTGGATGCGCAGACTCTCGGCATATCCGCCTACCCGGCCGGGCTTGATGTTGATGACACGGCACGCACCCAGTTGCAGCGCCAGCTCCGTGTCGTGTGCCGACTTGATGGACTCGTCCAGGCAGACGGACGTCTCCAGCTCCGCCTGCAGTCGGGCGTGGTGGTGGATGTCGTCGTAGGCCAGGGGTTGCTCGATCATCATGAGCTTCAGGGGATCGAGCTCCTTGAGTCGCGACACGTCGTGCAGAGTATACGCGGAGTTGGCGTCCGCCATGAACGGGACGTCGGGGAATCGCGCGCGGAGTCCGGAGAGCATCTCCACGTCCCGCCCCGGCTTAATCTTGATCTTGATGCGGGCGTATCCGTCGGCGAGGTAGCCCGCCACCGCCTCATGGAGCTCCTCGTCCGTGGGCTTGAGCCCCACGCTCACCCCCACCGGTACCGCCTCACGGACTCCCCCGAGCTTGCTCGCCAACGACACTCCCTCCGCCTCCGCCGCCAGCGCCCAGGCGCCCATCTCCACCGCCGCGCTCGCCATCCGGTGCCCCCGGATCCACCGCACCGGCTCCAGAACGTCCTCCGGGTCTTCGAACTCCCGGCCCACGATGCCGGGGAGGATGAAGTCGGTGAGGACGTGCCAGGCGGTATCGGTGGTCTCGTAGGCGTACGACGGGTCCTCCGCGGCCACGCACTCGCTCCACACCGTGAGCCCGTCGGCCTCCAGCGTCAGGAGAAGGATGCGCCGGTCCTGCTTCCCCCCGCTGCTGATCTCGAAGAACTCCTTCAGTCGCAGGGGGATCTCCCGCAACACCGCCCGTTCGATCTTCATGCGATGCTCGTCTCTCTCCGGGTGTTCCGTGGAAGGGTGATCACTCCACCTCGGGTGCGCGGCGGCGATCCGTCAGGAGGTATTCGGAGTGCGTGGGCAGGCGGAAGAACGCGCGCACCTCGTAGCCGCGGGCCAGGTACTCCGGAAGCACCGCGCGTGTGGCTTCCCTCCAGCGCCGGGCGCGCGGCATGTCCGCCGCCATGATGCCGACGATGTCCCGGGGGATCGCCACCCGCACCTGAGGGGTGTCCAGCTCCGGGTGGGGTTCGCCCGGCTCCACCTCCTCGGGGTGGGCCGCGGCGCCCTGGGCCACTTCCAGGGCCGCCGGCACGCCGTCCAGGAGGGCCGGGTCGGGAGGTGCGGCGCGGCCCTCCAGACGGGCGCGCACCCGCTCGCTGTCCAGGAGCCAGAGCGCGATGAAGCGGTCGGTGCCGATGCCCCGGTGCAGCGGGGAATCGGTGGACTCCCCGTACATGTTCACCTCGTACTCGCGCACCACGATCCCCAGCTTGTTGAAGTTCAGATGGGCGTTGCGCGACTGGAGGGGATCGAAGGTCCAGTGCATCCGGCGCACGCCGATGCGCATGACTTCCTCACGCTGATACGCCTTGAGGCGCGTGCCCAGCCCCGAGTCGCGGACCTCGGGGCGCACCGCCAGCATGTCGGACCAGTGCACCAGTTCGCCGTGGCGCACCCCCGTCATCCCGAAGACGAAGCCCACGAGGCGGCCTGCGTCGTCGTACGCGCCGGCGGCCACACCCCCCAGGATCTGTGACACCTTGAGAATGGCCGGAGAGACCCTCTCGCTGAAGCCCCGGCCCCACGTCTCCTCCTGGAGTTCCACACAGCGGCGGTACTCCTCGATGGTGGAGAAGCGCCGGATGGTGTAGTCCCCGCTCATCCCCTCCCCGCCTCCTCCGGCTCCGGCGGCTCCGGCGGCGCCATCAGGAGCTCCGCCACCAGCGCGGCCCGCTCCGGCATCCGGGCCACCACCACGTGCTCGTGCGTCGCGTGGGCGCCGTCGCCCACCGCACCCAGCCCGTCCAACGTCGCGGTGTAGAGGCTGGTGGTGTTCCCGTCGGAGCCGCCGCCCGACCTCTCTTCGTCCAGCGCGATCCCCAGCCGCTCCGCCGCCGTCCTGGCGGCATTCCAGAGGGCGCGGTTGCGCGGCGTGCGCTCCAGCGGCGGCACCTCCAGTCCTCCCTCCACCTCGATGCGCGTCCCGGCCACGGAGGGCCGGATCGCGCGGATCCGGGCGTCCACCCATTCGGCGTCGGCCAGGCGCTCCACCCGCACGTCCACCCAGGCTTCGGCGCGGGCGGCGATGACGTTGGGACGGGTCCCCCCCTCCACCACACCCACGTTCACCGTGAGTCCCCGCTCCAGATCGGTGAGGGCATGGAGCTCCTGAACCACGTGCGCCAGCTCCTCGGTGGCCGACGCGCCGGAGGTGGGATCGAGCCCCGCGTGCGCCGCCTTCCCGTGCACGATGACGTGGTAGCGCGCCACCCCCTTCCGGGCCGTCTTCAGTCGGCCCTCCGGCCCCAGGGAGGGCTCCAGCACGAAGGCGCGGCGCACGCGGCGGGCGATGCGCGCCACCCAGGTGCGCGTCTCCGGACTCCCGATCTCCTCGTCGGAGTTGATGAACCAGACGGGTGTGAGCGGCGGCTCCAGCCCCAGGTGGCGCAGGGCGCGCAGCGCGAAGATCCCCTGCGCCAGCCCCGCCTTCATGTCGAAGGTACCCGGACCGCGGAGCGTCCCGTCCCGGAGCTCCACCGGCATGGTCTCCAGCGTCCCCACCGGCCAGACCGTATCGGAGTGCCCCAGGAGGAGCTGGGCGCCGCGCCGACGCGGGTGGTGGCGCGGGACCGCCCAGAGCGCCCCCCCGGTGCGGCAGCCGGAGATGTGGCGCACGCGGAAGCCCAGCGCCTCCAGCTCCGCGCGGAGCCGGTCCTGGACGGGGGCCTGCGTGGCCGCCACGTCGGAGGGGGACTCCAGGCGGGCCAGGTCGGCGGTGAGCGCCACCATCTCGTCGGTGGCCGCCCGGAGGTACGCCAGGACCGTGCGCGCTCGCGCTTCAGGATCCATGGTCCATTGCTCCGTACAACCCCGCTCGCCGGTAGCTCTCGTCCAGGAGCTCCACCGGGTGGAGCACCGGGGCGGGCGCGCCCTCCTGGAAGAGGAGCGCCCCGATCTGCATCATGCACCCGGGATTCGGGGTGGCCACCGCGTCGGCGCCGCAGCGCCGCACCGCCGCCGCCTTGTCCGCGCCGATGCGGCCTCCCAGCTCCGGGTGCGTGAGGCCGTAGATCCCGGCGCCGCCGCAGCACTCCTCCGCCCCCTCCACCACCCGCACCTCCAGCTCCGGGACTGCCTCCAGCACCCTCAGCGGCGCCTCGCCCGCCCGCTGGGCGTGCAGGAGGTGGCACGGATGGTCGTACGCCACGGCCAGTGGAACGGGAGCGCCGGTCCGCGGCCCCGCCTCCGCCAGCAACTCCGTGACGTCCCGCACGCGGGCGGCGAACGCCCGCGCACGTTCCTCCTCCGGGTGCCCCTCGAAGAGGACCCCGTACTCCTTCATGGCGGCGCCGCAGCCCGCCGCGTTCACCACCACGAAGGTCACCCCGGCGCGCTGGAACGCCGCCAGGTTGGCGCGCGCCAGTCGACGGGCCCGCTCCAGATCGCCGGCGTGGGCATGGAGCGCGCCGCAGCACTCCTGTCCGGGGACCTCCACCACGCGGTACCCGTTGGTCTCCAGCACCCGCACCGTGGCCTCGTTCACCCGGCGGTAGAGGCCTTCCTGCACGCAACCCGTCAGCACGGCAACCGTTCGCTGGCCGGTTTCTTTTGCCGACTGTGGTGGCGGATCAGATGCGGACGCTTCCTGGCGAGGCACATCCTCAGTGCCTCGCGTGGGCGCAGTATAGACGCTCCCCGCCCGCCTCGACGGCGCCGTGGCCGCCAGCATGGCCAGCCCCGTACGCACTGTCCGCAGCGGCCCCCACGGCGGAACGATGCGCGCGCCCAGCCGCGCCACGCCGGTGGCCCTCAGGACCCGACCCCCCGCCAGGAAGGCGCGGCGCCACGCGGCCGAGCCGAAGATCGCCAGGAGAAGGCGCGTGAGGAGGCCGGGGGGTCGGGCTTCCCGGATGGTCTCCCGTGCCACCTCCAGGAGCGCCCCGTACTCCACCCCCGACGGGCAGACGGGCTCGCACGCCCGGCAGCCCAGGCACCGGTCGATGTGGGTGACGAAGGCGGGAGCGTCGGGAGCCAGGCGCCCCTCCACCACCGCCCCCATGAGGTGGAGGCGCCCCCTGGGCGAGTCGTTCTCGTCGCCCAGTCTGCGGTAGGTGGGGCACGCGGAGAGGCAGAACCCGCAGTGCACACACGGCATGAGGCGATCCGCGTGGCGGGCCAGCTCGCCCGCCAGCGTGCGCGTCACCATCGGCCGCCCCAGAGGAGGGCGTCGGGGTCGAACGCCGCCCGCACTCCCTCCACCAGCGCCGCCGCCCGGCTCTCCGGCGACGTCCCCACCACGCTGAAGCCGGCTCGCGCGGCCTCTGTGGTGAGGTCAGCACGCTCCGGAACAGCCACAGCATAGACGCACAACTCTCCCGCCGGCACGTCGCAGCACCAGCCGGCTGCGGCTCCCGACGCCCGCCATCCCTCCGCGCGCTCCACCAGCTCCGCCAGTCGTCCGGGACGCGCACGCAGGGTGACGGCGGCGCGGCCCACCCCGGCGTCGCGGACATCCGTGCGGAGGCGCGCACCCTCGTCACCCTCCAGCCGCCGGGGCGGCATCCCCGCGGCGCGGGCCAGGAGCTCGCACTCCGCATCCACCGTGGCGCGGCGGCCGGTGACCCGCACCAGGAGGCGGGCCGCCGCGCCGTCCGCCGCCAGGACCACCGAGGTGGGCACCACCGCCGCGGTGCACACTGCCCGCGCCGCGCCCACCAGCGCCCGCGCGTCCTCGCTCCCCCACAGCAGGAGGGCGTCCGCCTCCGGGAGCGGGAAGAGGCGCAGCGTCACCGAGGTGAGCACCCCCAGCCGGCCCCGGCTTCCCACCACCGGGCGGAG
>WGEM01000065.1 GCA_015492755.1 Gemmatimonadota bacterium
CTCCACCGACTCCGGAAGGGGGATGGGCTTGCGGCCGATTCGCGACATCTCACCACACCTCGCAGAGCAGCTCGCCGCCCACGCCGGCCTCCCGGGCCTGGCGGTCCGAGAGCACGCCCTTCGAAGTCGAGAGCACCGCGACGCCGAGCCCGTTGCGCACCCGCGGAATCGCGTCGCGCCCCACGTAGACCCGCCGGCTCGGACGGCTCCGACGGCGGATGCTCTCGACGATGGGCTCCCCCTCCTCGCCGTAGCGGAGCTCGATACGGAGCACGGGGTGGCCATCCGGGCCGGTCTCCTCGTGGACGGCCGCGAGAAAGCCCTCGTCCTCGAGCACCCGCGCCACCGCGGCCTTGATCCGCGAGTGGGGAACCACCACCTCCGGGTGGCGGGCCCGGCAGGCGTTTCGGATGCGGGTCAACATGTCGGCGATGGGGTCGGTCATCATCTCAGGCGCTCCGGAAGGGCACGCCCAGCTCCGCCAGCAGGGCGCGGGCCTCCTGGTCGGTCCGGGCGGTCGTGCAGATCGTGACGTTCATGCCGGTGATCCGCTCCACCTTGTCGTAGTCCACCTCCGGGAAGATGATCTGCTCCCGGATCCCGAGCGTGTAGTTGCCCCGCCCGTCGAAGGCCCGCGGAGACACCCCCTTGAAGTCCCGCACCCGGGGCAGGGCCACGTTCACGAGGCGGTCGAAGAACTCCCACATCCGCTCGCGCCGCAGGGTGACGGAGCATCCGATGGGCTGGCCGGCGCGCAGCTTGAAGTTCGAGATGGACTTCCTGGCGCGGCGGATCACCGGTTTCTGGCCCGTGATGGCGGCGAGCTCCTCCTGGGCCCGCTCGAGGAGCTTCGGGTTCTGCGTGGCCTCGCCGAGGCCGATGTTCACCACGATCTTCTCGAGCCTCGGGACCTGGTGGACGTTGCGGTAGCCGAAGCTCTCCCGGAGCTTCGGCAGGACCTCGTCCCGGTACTTCCGCGCGAGCCGGGCCTCCACCTAGAGCACCTCCGGGGCCAGCGAGATGATCTTCATGAACCGCCGCGCGCGGAGCTCCCGGGCCACCGGCCCGAAGATCCGCGTGCCCACGGGCTCCCGCTGTGCGTCGATGAGCACCGCGGCGTTGTCGTCGAAGCGGATGTAGGAGCCGTCCTGGCGCCCCACGCCCTTGCGCGTCCGCACCACCACCGCGCGCCGGACGTCGCCCTTCTTCACCCGCGCGTTCGGGATCGCCTCCTTCACGGCCACCACGATGATGTCGCCGATGGAGGCGTACTTTCGCCGCGACCCCCCGAGCACCTTGATGCAGGCGACCCGGCGGGCGCCGGAATTGTCCGCCACCTCCAGCGTCGACTCCGGCTGGATCATCGCCCGACCTCCCTAGACGCGCGTCGCCCTGGCGAGCGTCGCCTGGACCTTCCACCGCTTCCGCTTCGAGAGCGGGCGGTGCTCCACGATCTGGACGCGGTCGCCGACGGAGCACGAGTTGCTCTCGTCGTGCGCCATGAAGCGGTTGTGCCGCCGCACGTACTTCTTGTAGACGGGGTGCTGGACGAGCCGCTCGACCCGCACCACCACCGTCTTGTCCATCTTGTCGCTCACCACGGTCCCGACGAGGGTCCGCCGATTGCCGCGCTTCTTCACGATTCGGCTCCACGGCGCTCGCGCAGAACCGTCTCCACGCGAGCGATGTCGCGGCGAAGCGAGCGCAGCTTCGCCGTGTCCTCCAGCTGACCGGTCGCGTGGCGCACCTTCGCGTTGAGGTGCGCCTCCCGGAGCTCCCGGCCCTTCTCCAGGAGCTCGGCCGTCGAGAGCTCGCGCAGCTCGGACGCCTTCACACTCCCTCCTCCCGAACCACGAACCGCGTCTCGATGGGAAGCTTGTGGGAGGCCAGCCGGAAGGCCTCCCGCGCGACGTCGAGGGGCACCCCCTCCATCTCGTAGAGGATGCGGCCCGGCCTGACCACGCACACCCACTCCTCGGGGTTGCCCTTGCCCTTGCCCATCCGGGTCTCCGCCGGCTTCTTCGTGATGGGCTTGTCCGGGAAGATCCGGATCCAGATCTTCCCGCCGCGCTTGACGTGCCGGGTCATCGCGATCCGCGCGGCCTCGATCTGGCGCGCGGTCACCCGACCCCGGCCCACGGCCTTGAGCCCGTAGTCCCCGAAGGAGACCTCGTTGCCGCGCCAGGCCAGGCCCCTCATCCGGCCCTTCTGCTGCTTGCGGTGCTTGACCTTCTTCGGCTGGAGCATGATCTACCTCGCCGCCTCGTCCTGGAGCCGCTGCGCAAGGGAGCCGCGGCGGATCTCCCGATCGGTCACGTCTCCCTTGAAGATCCAGCACTTGACTCCGATCACGCCGTAGGTCGTCCTGGCCTCCGCGAAGCCGTAGTCGATGTCGGCGCGGAGCGTGTGAAGCGGCACCCGCCCCTCGCGGTACCACTCCCGCCGGCCCATCTCGGCGCCGCCCAATCGCCCCGCGCACTGGATCCGGATCCCGCCGGCCCCGAACTTCATCGTGGAGGTCACCGCCTTCTTCATCGCCCGCCGGAACGCCACCCGGCGCTCGAGCTGCATGGCGACGTTCTCCGCCACGAGCTGCGCGTCGAGCTCGGCCTTCCGGATCTCCCGGATGTTGATGAATACCTCGCTCCGGGTGAGGCCCGAGAGCTCCTTCCGGAGGTTCTCCACCTCGGCGCCCCGCTTCCCGATCAGGATGCCCGGCCGGGCGGTGTGGATGTTCACCACCATCTTCTCGCCGGTGCGATCGATGATCACCTTGGAGATGCCGGCGTGGAAGAGCTTCTTCTTGATGTACTGGCGGACCCGCACGTCCTCCAGCAGCTGGGCGGCGTAGTTGCGCTTGCCGAACCAGTTGGACTGCCACGGGTAGAGGATGCCCAGCCGGAAGCCGTAGGGATGGACCTTCTGTCCCACGAATCGAACTCCTCAGCGCTCTTCCAGAACCACGGTGACGTGGCTGGTGCGCCGCTGGATCCAGGAGGCGCGCCCCTGCGCCCGCGGGCGGATCCGCCACATGCTCGGCCCTTCGTCCACCTGGATCCGGGCCACGACGAGGTTGTCCACGTCGATCCCCGCGCTCTGGCGGTTGTTCTTCTCCTCGGCGGTGGCCAACGCCGAGCGCAGCAGCTTCGCGAGCGGCCGTGC